>NZ_MUFJ01000027.1:0-48949 GCF_001996245.1 Salinivibrio sp. MA607
AATGGATATCATTATGATTATTGATCTTTATTACTTATGTCAATACATTGATAACCGAATTGCCACATTTCACTTAAATTGGTGAAAAATAACGCATAAAGGACATAGGAAATGCAGGGGAATTATTGGCAAGCAGCCAATCAGAAGTTGCTCGCAAAAACCATCAGAGAGCTTCATTTTGAAAACGCGATTACCGTCTCTCATACCGAAGGGCGCGACTATCAACTCACTCTCCCTAATGCGAACTGGTCGTTTTCAGCCACCATGAGCCTATGGGGCATGGTGATTGTGGATATCGGCAGTGTGTCACGTGGGGATAATCATCAGCCCGAGCTCATCGCGCTAATAATAGATTTACAGCCAGAGATTAAGATGACGCCACTCCACCTCGGTGGGCTGATTGAAGAGTTACAAGAAACCCTCAGCGCCGAACAGCAACATCTTGCAATGTTAGATGTTATGCCAGCCGATGAGCTGGTCGCGTTATCTGAATCGGCTCGCCAGGCCTATTTGGATGCACACCCTACGTTTCTTGCCAACAAAGGCCGGTTAGGCTGGGGACAGCAAGAGAGCCAGCAGTATGCACCTGAATACGGTAACGTTTTTGCCTTGCATTATATCGCTGTACATCGAGACTGCGCACAACATGGTTTTTGTGAGGGGCTGGATCAGGCAAGTTTGCTCATCGATACACTATCGCCAGCTGCTTATGACGCGCTTATGTCGCGCTTGCCGGCGGATAAGAATGATTACCTTATCATGATGGTTCATCCTTGGCAGATGCAGCGTTATATCTACAGCCAATACGCTTCTTCAATTGCTTCTGGAAAGATAATTGATTTAGGTACGCGTCCTGAGCAGTGGCTAGCGCAACAGTCTATTCGCACCTTGAGTCGTGCGGATAACCAAGGAAAATACGATGTTAAAACCGCGCTGACGATCCTTAATACGTCTTGCTATCGCGGCGTGCCCGGCAGCTTTATTGCGCACGGCCCCGTGCTGTCAAAATGGCTCTCAGAGTGTGTGAATCAGGACGATCTACTGTCCCGTCTTGGCATGCACGTGCAACAAGAAGTGGCAGGGGTATATTGCCCACAGCCCTATCAGGCGCAGATAGACAGTTGCTACAAATACCATGAGATGTTGGGATGTGTTTGGCGTGAACGTGCGGAAAGCTTGCTGCTATCGAATCAGCGACCTATGAGTTTGGCGACGTTGATGCAAGCCGGAGGCGATGGGATAAGTTGTGTGGAAGCGCTGATTACGCGCACCGCGTTAACACCTAACGAATGGTTGCAGCGTTTGTTTGATCACGTTGTTGTGCCCCTTTATCACTTGCTGTGTCAATACGGGATTGGTCTCGTCGCCCACGGACAAAACATTACCGTGGTACTTGAAGACGATATCCCTGTGGGCTGCATGATCAAAGACTTTCATGGTGACTTACGCTTTGTCGATCAACCGTTTCCAGAGTTGGATGGCTTGGATAAAGCCGTGCGAGCGGCGATCAAACACTTACCGCCACACTATCTGGTGCATGACTTATACACGGGACACTTCGTCACCACACTGCGGTTTATTTCGCCGTGGTTTGTATCTCTTGGAATAAGCGAGGCTGCATTCTATCGTCAATTAGGTGATACCCTTCGTCGCTATCAACAAGCACACCCTGAGCTTGGTGAGCGATTTAGGTTGTTTGATGTGTTGAGTGAGACCAAAGAGAAAGTGTGTATCAATCGGGTCAGATTCAACATTGGTTACGATGATAGCAATGAACGGCCGTTGCCCATGTTTGGTGAGCCTATCGCTAACCCTCTCGCCATTTAAAAAAACCCGCCTTTTGGCGGGTTTCTTTTAGTCGGTTAAGCAACGGGATTACTTCCCACTCTTGCTTTGCTTGGTGAGCTCTTTGATGGTGCGGCTGATTTCACGGCGTTGCTTAGAAATCTCCGCGTTTTTGATGATGTGGTCATCGACGCGGTCTTCATAATCACCTTTCATGTTCTTGATGATTTCGACGATATCTTCGTACGACATTTCTGGTTGGATGTAATCCAACAAGTTTTCGAGTAAGACAACACGTTTTTGGTTGTCTCGGATTTTTTTGTCGTTGTCTTGGATTTCGCGTTTTAGCTTGTTCTTTTGTCGTGAATGCTTAACGATCTCGTATACGCTGGTCATCATAGTCGCCTTCTATTTTTTGAAGTATGAAAAAATTAAACCACAAGCGCGGCAGCAAACCCAGCCTTTTTCCGCTTGAGGTGGGGAGTTTTTGGTCACTTGAGTCGCCGAGAGGGCGATAGAAGAGTCAGTATGAGCCTTGATACTGAGATACCCTGAGGCGAACACCTTTTCGACCATCCTACATCTCGATGAACTTGTTTGATGGTGGCAAAGATAACAGGCTGACATTGACAGTGTTATGACACATATCAATCCCAGCCATGGCCCGCCCGATGACCGTCAATAGTCGGTTGGGCTACCTTCTAACTTGACCGATGAACCCGATGTTTTCATCATGGCGCCGCGCAACATCGCTTGTACCAGCTCGGTGGCGTCAAACTTTGTGAGTGCTTCATGGGCGCCCACTTGTTTAGCACGATCAACGCTAATGTCACTGGACAATGAGGTATGCAGGATTAAGTATGCTTCTGCCAATTTATCATCATTACGGATTTCAAACGCCAGCTCGTAGCCATCGATGCCTGGCATTTCAATATCACTGACAATGATGTCAAACGGCTTGCCGGCTGATGCGGCGTTTTTCATCATTTGCAGCGCTTCTAGGCCGTTATTCGTCACAAAATAGGGGATGTTAATACTATCCAATGCCTCAGAAAGCTGTCTTCTGGCGGTTAAGGAGTCATCGACTAGCAGGATATTCATCGGCTTGAGTTTTTCACGATCCACATCGGCTAAGATAGGATGGAGCTTGTCGGGATCGGATGGGAAAATATGCTCCATGATGTATTCCACATCAAGGAGCTGTACGAGTTTATCGTCGATATGCATAACACCGGTTAAGAACGCGCGCGTTCCTAAGGTTTCGGGCGGCTCAGAAATAGAGCGCCAATCACATTCGCTGATTTTATCGATTCCACGTACCAAAAAACCCATCACGCGGCGTTGGCAATCCGTGACGATGATATAACAAGACGCCCACTCGGACTTGGCAACAGGCTTGTAGCCAATAGCTTTCGCCATATCAATCACGGGGGTGGCGATGCCACGGAAGCTGGTGGTCCCTATCACCGTTGGATGGGAGCCGGGCAAATCCGTGAGCGGCTGAAAAGGAATGATCTCCCGCACTTTTAGCGTACCAATCGCGAAAGATTGGGTGGCGGTGAGGCGGAACATCAACATGCCTTGTGCTTGATTAGCTTTGCTCTTCATAGCATCACTCTGCGTGTAATCGTCAATCGTTTAGTTATGGTAACAGCCTTAGCATTGTTCACCTATTCTTATACAAGGATAGGGGCTGATTCGGGAAAAGATACCTAATCCATCCGTATTGTCTCATATTTGAAACTTATTGATAGTCTCATTTAAACGTGGTGTCAGCCACGCTTTTTCTTCGCACCTTTTGTTAAAATGAGGGACTAAAACGGGTAAGCTGTAAGGCGAAAGGTACGCCTAATATGGGCAAATAGGTTGCCTGTCGCCATATCTTACCTAAAATAAGACTAGGCTTTTTTTTGTCTCGGTGCCCAGAGCACAATAGAAAAGTCGTGAACAGCGGCACGTCGATAAGCAAATATACGTGTCCGGATACATGCGAATGAGCAGTAACACGACGGTTGAGTGAACTATGACCAATATTTTAGATTCGGTAGATTCGCGGACACGGCTGGTGGGTGAGAACCGCCTTGAGCTGTTAATGTTTTATCTAGGTTCTAGCCAACCTTTTGCCATCAACGTTTTTAAAGTCCGCGAAGTTATCAAGGTGCCTAAGCTCAACCAAATGCCGGGCTCGCATCCTAATATTCGTGGCGTGGCGATGATCCGAGGTAAATCGATCCCAGTGATTGACTTACGCCAGTCGATTGGTATGGGAACCATCGGGATGTCTGATGAGTGCAACGTCATCGTGACGGAATACAATCGCACTATTCAAGCCTTCTTGGTGGGTCAAGTGATTAATATCAAGAATATGGGCTGGGATGAAATCATGGAGCCGCCGGCAAGCTCAGGCCGTAATAACTACCTGACCGCGATTACTCGCCAAGATTTTGATGGACAAACTCGTTTGGTTGAGATTGTCGATGTAGAAAAAGTCTTGGCAGAAATTGTCGCCTATGAAGTCGGTGTGTCAGAAGATGTGCTTGATCCGCAAATTACGCCTTACATGGCTGGACAGCGTGTATTGGTCGTGGATGACTCATCGACGGCACGAGCGCAGGTCAGTGAAACACTGTCGCAGTTTGGCGTAGAGTGCATCATCAAGAAAAACGGTGCTGAAGCATTGAATTTGCTGAAGAGCTGGTGCGATGAAGGCAAAAATGTCAGTGACGAAATTTTGCTGATGATCACCGATGCAGAAATGCCAGAAATGGATGGCTACAAACTGACGCACGAAGTGCGTTCTGATAGCCGAATGAGTGACTTGTACATTGCACTAAATACCTCGTTGAGTGGCAGTTTTAACGAAGCAATGGTTGAGAAGGTAGGGTGTAATCGGTTTATCTCCAAATTCCAACCTGATCTTCTAGTGAATGTGGTACAGGAGCGCTTACGTCAGGTTGTGGCAAGTTAAATAGCCTTGGCGTCTGAGAATACATAAGCGGGCAGTGGCTCGCTTTTTTTTGTATGACATTGTGAGGATCTGGCCACGACCATTATTCGTGGGTCGCTAAAACGCATACTAGATATGGTGTTGGTTGAACTACATTTAGCGTTCGGGGCATAAAGTTATCTACCGTATCTGTGGATAACCTCGTTAATTTCTTTGTAAGTAATGGAAACACGTCAGGTAAGAGCGGGAAGGAAACCTAATTTATACGGTTTGGCTAAAATTTAACCATATTGTTTTGAGCGGTGATAACGTTTCTAAACAGGATCTGCGTTTTTAAACAGAGCCTAAGTTTTCAAACAGAATCTTAGCAAATATGCGATACTCGCGACACGAAGGCGAAGCGCCTGTTTCGTTAAAAGATCTTGCTTGGTTGAGACATAGCGCGGTCGCGTAACAGGGTTGGCGCGGCATAAACAGGGTGGCGTTCACAGGAGAGTAGTCGTGATCACGGTAGACAAACATGAAGGGCTGTCAGTTAGGATAGCGGTGCTTAATGAAGAAGTGAGTGCGCAAGAGGTGGCATTCTACCTTTTCGTGCCTGGCGAACTGAAGTTTGGTAAACATGTGCTGTCTGAAGACGATTTTTACTACCGCGTGCTTGCTAATAGTCGTACTTATTTCACGTCCCGCTATCACTTACCGCTCGTTCATGCCCGTCTAGCCAGTCGCGATAAACTTCCTACTGAGCAATATCGCGTCAGCTTGAGTCTTTATGCCTATCAATACGCCTTGTCACTGGAAAAAGCGACGCATGACTTTTTTGAGTCCGTATCAGGGCTTGATGACGCTGATGCTCTTGAGCAGTTAGAAGATACCATTGAAATGGCGGTTGAAATTTTGCGTCGTTTACGCCGCTATAAACCGCAAGATACCAAACTGCTCAAGTACTATCATAACATTGATAATTACTTGTCATGGTTGACGGAACAGCGTTTCCTCTCGCTACTTGCGCATATGCCACGTGGGAACGTGTATAAAACGGTCCGTCAACAATTGATTGAGCTATGTCAGGCTGAAGAGGCGCATCGACTGGTTAATCGCTATAACTCGGATAAAGCGGTGCGCGATCCAACGCGTATGGTCAATAAGATGCGTTTAGCACGCCGATTGATTGAATTTCCTGTCACGATTCGACAAATTCCACAGGCTTTGGGCAAAAATCTGAATAAGCTTGCTAAGGCTTCAGCGACCGCGTTTGTGATGCTCTTTGTGACCACGGTGATTATTCATGCTCGTCAGTATCTGGGAGAAATCACGTTGTCTTTTGTGCTTGCAATGGCAGGGATCTATGCATTACGTGAGATCTTTAAAGATGATTTGCGTGAAGCGCTTTGGCGGTGGATCCGTAGAGGTCGCCCCAAATGGCGTAAGCGCTTTATTGATCCGACGTCGAATAGGCAAATTGGGCGACAGCTTGAATGGCTTGATTACCTTGACTATAACACCTTACCTGATGAGGTGAAAAAGCTACGCCGTGGTAAATTGCGTCAGCGAGAAGAAGCGGTTGTACGACTTAAGGTAAAAACACAACTAGAAACGACCCGTTTTTTATCGGGATACGACACCACCAGAGATGTATGGAAATTTGACTTTCGCTCTTTTTCTCGGTTAATGGACCGCGGTAGCCAACGCTTGTATCGCCTTAATGAAGGACAAGTGCTAAAAGATTCGGTGGAAAAACGGCATCAATTTAATCTGATCAGCTGCCAACGGATTAAAGGTCAGTCAACCGTTTATCAGCGCTGGAAAATCACAGTAAATAGGTCAAAAGTTGTTGATATTGAAGAGGTTTTTGATTGATTACTTGGAAAGTAATACGTTCTTCTGGTTCAGGTAGTCAATACAAAATGCATAAAAGTC
The DNA here is from genome assembly GCF_001996245.1 of Salinivibrio sp. MA607. Lineage (NCBI taxonomy): Bacteria > Pseudomonadati > Pseudomonadota > Gammaproteobacteria > Vibrionales > Vibrionaceae > Salinivibrio > Salinivibrio sp. MA607. Next base: position 6,653 of record NZ_MUFJ01000027.1, read on the forward strand.
TATTGCTGATAGGGGTTTGGCGAAAAAATAACCCTGAAACTCATCGACCCCCATTTGCTGAAGGCTGGTTAACTGCTCCCTAGTTTCAACTCCCTCGGCGACCACATGGATACCAAGTTGGTGGGCCATGTGGCAAATGGTATCAACGAGCACTTGCTGTCGTGTTATATCTGCCATGCCAGTGACAAATGAGCGATCGACTTTGACTTTGTCGAAGCTTAAATGATTGAGCACTGCCATGGACGACCAGCCGGTTCCAAAGTCGTCAAGCGCGATACGGATCCCGACATCACGAAGCTGGTTCATCAAAAGACTGAATCGACCGATATCATCAATGGTCATTGTTTCTGTGACTTCAAAAATGAGTTGTTTGCGTTGTTCTGGGTGTTTGGCGAAAATCGTTATTACATCAGCAATTAAGGACTCATTGAAAAATGAATCGGAAAGGTTAACGGCGATATCAATATGCGTATTGATACTTTGCCATTCTGTATTGAGCGCGTGATGAACTTGTTGCAGTATCCATTTACCTAAGCGCTGCCCGAGCCCTGACTCTTCGGCGACATTTACGATAAGTTCCGGGTTAATTGGCCCGTATTCAGGGTGATGCCAGCGAACTAAAGCCTCGCAACCTAATCGATTTGGATCTGCCGATACAATAGGCTGGAAAGCGACATAAAGCGCATCTTGGTATGGGTCTATCAAGTGCGCCTTTAATTCATCGCGGAGCCTACGACGTTGTTGCGCTTCTTGTTCATACTCCGTTTTAAAGGTGTCAATACTGTCTTTCGTGACAGGCGCTTGTTTAGCTCTCATTAAGGCAAGGTCAGCGTTATTAAGCAACTCATTGGCTAACTGCCAGTGACTGTTTCCCGAGTGGGCATCAACATCAAGACTTTTTGCGATACCTATTGCCAAGGACAATCGATGGCCTGGATAAATACTGTCAATAGCACGACGTAGTGAGTCACATAATGGTTGGGTGAAAAAGCTGAGATGACGACCATCCGAGTAAGCAAGCACTGCAAACTCATTGCTACTGGCACGCGCACATGGATACCCATAAGGCAAACAAATGCTGTTTAACTGACTGGCAAGTTTTGTTAATGCCTTATCCCCTTGCTCATACCCCATCAAATCGTTGATGTCTTTAAAACGACGGATATCTATCAACAGTAAGGTATGTATACGGTTTTGCTGGACCGCTTTATACAGGCAGTCCAGAAGATAGTTTCGGTTGGGTAAGCCGGTGAGGCGATCCTGCCACGCCAATTCTTGTTGCTTGCTGCTATTGCGATACAGGCGAAACGCGAAAAAAATCAATACTAATGTGAGTATGAACATTGCAGCGTACATCACTTTGATTTTCTCATCGAGAAATGCGCGCTGTTCGATGGAGGCTGGACCCGTAAAGTTATTCACCATCAAGTTACGAATTTGGGGAAGCACAATGTCTATTTCATTGAGCAAATTTTGAAGCCGTTCTCGATCACCGTTTAACACAGCCTGCTCATGCCGTTGAATGAGTCGAAAAGCGCGCTCCACAATAGGTTGGGCATTGAAAGCGCGTCGCATTGCCGCTGTTTCTTGACTACTTAAAAATGTATCGTACCGACTCCATAAGATGTCATAGGTAAGAAGCAGTGATCGTCTTGGGCTTGAATCCTCGACAAGATAGAGTGCCAAGTCATTTCGAAACTCGAGGGTCTCTAATTCCATTTGGGCAAGTGCCCAGGCAGACAGCTGGGTATGAAGTGTTTGTTTCGTATAAGCTTGATGAAATTGATAAAGCGCCGTCGCGGTCAAGAGTAGAGCCGTGAAGACAAACATAACAAAAGCAATAAGAGGGCGCTTTACCATTCGACTTTGTACCTCATCAACTCTCTATCTCAAGTGGTGTTATCGGCTGTTTTTCGCCGCATTGTGCTTTTTAATATAGGCGCTGGACGCTACTCTTTTAACACTTCAACACGATTGACTTGCCATGCCATTCGGCTGTGTAGTACTTCATTTTCAAGTTGGCTAAAGGCCGAGAGTGGATAGATAACCCAAATGGGACCTTTGTCTCGAACCCGCATCCAGTCGCCATTCTTTTTAATCGCGAAGATGGGATTATATTTTTTGATATCGTCTCTCGGAATTGTCGCCCAATAATCATTCAGCGCATAGGCTTTGAGGCTATGTGCGGGCTTATTCACCGTTTCTAACAGTTTTTGGGCAGAGACACCAAGAAAAACCTGTTCTCCTTCGGTCCATGGCGTTTGTGTTTTGATCGTGCGATCCGCCAGCTGAATGAGTTGTTCACGGGTTAGCGTTTGTTTTGCTACGTCACCGGATATCGTCAGCATTGGCGTAGCTTCAACACGTGATGCTAGCAATGCCAAGAATACTGTCGCTATCAAAAGAAAGTGTGTGCTGCGCTTTTTATGCGACTGTGTCGTTGCACTCTCGATGGTTACCATGTTGTTCCTTCCTTGTGCTGTTATTTTTTAAACCTAGCTTGAGCGGGTAACTTCCTCAAGAAAGTACGGATAAATCGCTAACATGCCCTCAGTTATTATATAGAACGTAATAGAATATAATTCTGTTAAAGTTTTTATTTGTGCGGGTATTATCATGTCATTATGTTTTATAGTCGTGATAATGACTTATATTTGCCATTTTAACGATTTTTTATACCAATAAAGAGCTCTGACATGAGAAATCCTCATTTTTCTACCCTTGCTGTTCATGGTGGTGATCAAACCGACAAAGGTCACCATGCGGCTTTTACTCCGATTTATACCGCCAGTAGCTTTATTCAGCCCGATCTGAGCCATCAAGCAGACTTTGGCTACTCCCGTGTTGGCAATCCAACACGATATGCTTACGAGAGTGCGTTGGCGGCGCTCGAGCAAGGCTGTTATGCGACCGCGACGGCCTCGGGGATGGCTGCGACAGCCTTGGCCTTAGAACTGCTACCCGCAGGCGCGCACATTATTGCGATGCGTGGTGTGTATGGGGGTACACATCGCTTGTTCGACAAACTCCGCGCCCGCAATAACGGACTCAGTGTCGATTATGTTGATCTCAATGACTTGGACGCCGTGGCGGCAGCCGTCAAACCAAGTACTGCCATSGTTTGGATTGAAACTCCGACGAATCCCTTGTTAGAACTGGTTGATATTGCTGCGATTTGCCAGTTTGCCCGCGAGCATGCCTTATTAACCTGTGTGGATAACACCTTTGCGACCGCCTGGAACCAAACGCCACTGAGCTTGGGGGCGGATATTGTGATGTTGTCGACCAGCAAATACATTGGTGGGCATTCTGACATGATTGGCGGCGCGCTGGTCACCGCAGATGAAACCTTGGCGAAAAAAATTGATTTTGCCAAAACCACGGTCGGCGCAATTGCCTCGCCATTTGATGCTTATCTCGCGTTACGCGGATTAAAAACGCTCGATCTGCGTATGCAGCGTCAATGCGATAATGCGCTAAACGTTGCGACCGCGCTGGAAAACCACCCTGCCATTGAAGCGGTTTTCTATCCGGGCTTACCGTCACACCCGCAACATGCGCTTTGTCAGACGCAAATGCGCTCAGGGGGAGCAGTCGTCACCATTCAGTTAAAAGGCACGCGGGTCGAAAGCGAGCGATTTTTAAGCCGCTTACGTTACTTTATCTTGGCGGAATCGCTGGGTGGTGTGGAAAGTATGATTAACCATTCAGCGTCCATGTCTCACGGCTCCATGAGTGAAGAGGAACGCGAGGCGATGGGGGTTTTCGATACCACCTTCCGGCTCTCGGTCGGCATTGAAGACAGTCGTGACTTGATTGATGATCTCCTGTATGCGCTCGATCAGGAGGCATCATGACCGATTATGGCGTCTGGACGGTGGTGACGCCCCTGGTCACGATTGTGCTTGCGGTGGTCACGCGTCAGGTCATTCTGTCGCTACTGACAGGGGCGATGGTGGGTTATACCGTGATCGCCAATTTCAATCCATTCGCTGGCGTCGCCAAGGCACTGGATAGTTATATTGGTGTGTTTGCCAGTGCGGGAAACACGCGCACCATCTTGTTTTGTTTTATGGTGGGTGGATTAATTCGTCTTATCCAAGTCACTGGTGGCACGCGGGCCGTGATTCATGCGCTCACCGAGCGTGCTCAATTGGTGAAAAATCCGATTGCGGTGCAGTTGCTCGCGATGGTCACCACCATGCTGATTTTTATTGAAAGCTCCATTTCCATTATGTCAGCGGGGACGGTGAGTCGTGATTTAGCCGATCACTATCGCGTCTCTCGCGAGAAGCTCGCCTATGTGATCCAGTCATCCTGCGTCGCGACCTGCTCTAGTGTGATGATCAATGGTTGGGGTGCCGCGATGATGGCGATTATCGGCGTGCAAGTCAGCAAAGGTTATGTTGAAGGGGAGCCCTTCAACATTCTATTGCACGCTATTCCTTACAACTTAATGGCGTGGCTCTCCTTGCTAGCAGTGCTGTTTTATGTGCTCACTGGGGCGAGTTGGGGGCCAATGGCGAAAGCTGACCAACGTGCAGCAGCCGGGCAAGTACTGCGTGAGGGCGCCTTTCCTATTGCTGGCGATCATCAGCGCGATGATGAGCCGCTAGGCAAAGTGAGCTATTTTGTTCTGCCGTTACTGAGCACCATTTTAATGGTGCCGGTGGGCCTGTTTATCACCGGTAATGGCGATATTGCCTCTGGGTCTGGCTCGACTGCTGTTTTTTGGGCGGTGATGGGAGGGACTGCGGTCGCGATGGCTTTCTTTATCGGCACGCGTGTCTTGTCGTTAGATGCCTTTTTCCGCCACCTGTTAGCCGGATACGCCAATATGATGCCTCTGGGGGCAATTATGTCGCTGGCATTTTTAATGGGGGATTTATCGGCAGACTTACATACGGGACACTACATCACTCAGGTGATTGATGGCATTTTGCCTGCGGGATTATCAGCCGCTTTTGTCTTTGTGATTGCCGCTATCATGTCACTGGCGACCGGGACCTCGTGGGGCACGTTTGCAATCATGATCCCGATAGGTATTCAGGTTGGCGCTGCGACAGGCATTGACCCGCACTTAATGATTGGCGCATCGATATCTGGGGCGATTTTTGGCGATATGACGTCACCAATCAGTGATACCGGCATTGTCGCGTCGATGGCAACAGGCAATGATCACGTTGATCATATCCGTACGCAATTTCCTTACGTTATGGTCGTGGGAGCTGTCAGCACAGTGGCATTTGCGGTCTTAGGGAGTATTTAAAGAGAGACTGCCCAAGCGATGGCGCGGGCGGCTGAATAACCTCAATGCAAGCGTTGTTACTGCATTGAGGCGTAAAGGCAAGCAGGGGCGTTGTCACCAAAAAAACCCCCTCTAAACGATTGACTAGATCTTGTTGATGATGGGTGCTGTTTTCTGATTTAAATACGCGATAATGTCGTCCGATTCGTACATCCAGCGCGTGTCTCCAGCATCATCTTCGATACGCAAACAGGGCACTTTAATACGGCCACCACCTTGCTCAAGCGCTTGCCGTGCGGCCATATCACGTTTGGCATCTTTAACCGCCAAAGGTAGCCCTAGTTTGCGACTCGCCTGACGAACTTTGACACAAAACGGGCATGCAGCAAATTGATAGAGTGTGAACTGTTCTGACAACCGCTCAAGTGCTTGTGTTTGTTCGGCACTTAACTTGGGAGACTTAGGTTTGGTTAAGGCCTCGACAACGAGAATAATTTTTCCAAGGATCCAACGAATAACGCCCATATAACCTCCATGCGTTCAATAAAGCCAGAGTGTAACACGCCAAACACGTTTGCTCATCGTTAACATATTGTTCCTGTATGGAAATAAAGTGTTTCCACCTGAGTACAGAATCGCGTTGTGCCTCTCGATCGCGCTGTTAGACTATGCATGAGACAACCTCACGATAAAAAGCAAACGATTACGAGTACCCTATGATACTGCAAGCTATTGACTTCCAAGCACCGAATGCGGAGCAAGCCTTTGTTGAATCTTTACGTGAAACAGGCTTTGGCGTTCTTAAAAACCACCCGCTACAACAGCAGCGAGTCGCTGATATTTACCAAGAGTGGGAAGGCTTTTTTAACACCGAGGAAAAGCACGATTTCACCTTTAAGTCAGACACGCAAGATGGCTTTTTCCCCGCTAAAATTGCGGAAACGGCGAAAGGCCATACCAAGCGTGATCTAAAGGAGTTCTTTCATTATTACCCTTGGGGGCAGTGTCCTGAAGCGCGACGTGATAACCTGCAATCTTATTATCAACAAGCGACCAGTTTAGCTGAAACCTTGTTGTCTTGGGTTGAGCGTCAATCGCCTGTCAGCGTCAGTGAGCACTACTCACAATCACTGTCGAGTATGATTGCGGGGAGCGAACAGACGTTACTGCGCGTATTACATTATCCGCCGTTAAACGGTGATGAAGAGCTAGGTGCAATCCGGGCCGCTGCGCACGAGGATATTAACTTGCTCACTATCCTTCCGGCGGCGAATGAGCCGGGCCTGCAGGTGAAAGCCAAAGATGGTAGTTGGTTGGATGTACCGTGTGATTTTGGCAATTTGATTGTCAATATTGGTGATATGCTGCAAGAGGCATCGGGCGGCTATTTCCCATCAACCACCCATCGCGTGATAAACCCTGAGGGGGCGGATAAAACTAAAGCACGTATTTCCTTACCACTGTTTTTGCATCCCAAACCAGAAGTGGTGTTGTCTTCTCGCCACACTGCGAAAAGCTACTTAATGGAACGTCTACGTGAGCTGGGCGTGATTTAACCTTAGGCCTCCAATAGCTGCCGAGATAAGATATTGCCTCGGCAGCGTTAAAACCCTATCGTTCGCCCTGATACGGTCACCTAAAACAAGTACGAGCATAGTTTTAAGGGGAAGGCGTCAGTTTCAATAAACTCCCGTTACTTCTGTCTGTCAGTAACAATATACTGCCATCGTTTGCTTGGATAACATCACGAATACGACCAAACTGACCATCAAGCATCCGCTCCTCATGAATCACTTTGCCATCTTCCAATACTAGTCTGATCAATAACCCAAATTTTAAAGAGCCAAGCAACAGGTTGCCTTGCCACATTGGGAAGCGATCACTGTCAACCATGATCATGCCTGACGGTGCAATTGACGGATCCCAATAATAAACCGGTTGGCGCATCCCTGGTTTTGATGTCCCCTCTCCGATTTGTGTGCCCAGTCCATAGTTAACGCCATATGTTATAGTCGGCCAGCCATAGTTTTCACCGGCGAGAATAACGTTGAGTTCATCGCCACCTTGGGGACCGTGCTCATGTGCCCAAATACGTGTGCCTGTGTTATCGAGGGCGATGCCTTGGATATTTCGGTGCCCGAAGCTAAATACCTCCGCACGTTTGTCATCCGCCTGTAGGAAGGGATTACTCTTCGGCACTGTACCATCAAGGTTTAGACGAACGAGCGTACCCAGGTGATCGTCGGCAAACTGCGCACGAACTCGGTGGCCGCGATCGCCAAGCGTGATATATAGGTGCTCAGAAGTGACCAATAAACGACTGCCAAAATGGCGCCCGCCACTGCGTTTGGGAGAGGCTTTAAAAATAACACGACTGTCAATGAGTACATCTTTAGACAGTGTGGCCATTATAACCTCAGTACCGGCTTGTCCTCGCTCGTCGATGGCGGCATAGGAAAGATATAAACGCTGGTTGGTCGCAAAATCAGGTGCCAAGGCGATATCTAATAGGCCCCCTTGCCCCTCTTGAAACACGTTTTTTGGGGTGCCTAAAATGGAGACGACCAGCCCATTGGGTGTCAGCCGTTTAAGCTTGCCGTCACGCTCGGTAATCAGTAGATCGCCATCCGGAAGCTCAGTGATCCCCCATGGATGAGAAAAGCCGGATTTCAGTGTTTCAACACGAAGGCTCACCGCCTCCGTGTTGATGGTTTTTGCCTCTGCAGCCCCTATTGTTCCAAGAAACAGAACGACCAAGCACAATGAATGCGACAAACGCATTGCTCACCTCCCATTAATGTGTGCGTAGTTTTTCGTACAAGCGGTCTTTGAGGTGCGCGCGCTGTCGTTTCATGGCAGTAAATATGTCGTCGCTGGTGGGGATTTGGTTCATCTCTAAACCACGAATATGGTGATCGAGTTGATGATAGCGTTGCGCATCGAGCTGAAACGCGGGGTCATATTGCTTAAGGTGGTGGATACGATCGCGATGCTCCGGGAAATCAAAAACGAGTGCGTGGTTTTCTCCTTGCATACAGCCTCCTGTTATCGGCCTGCCTTTTATAAGGTTAGGCCTGCTTACCGCGATTATCCAAATTTCATCAACGATAATCACGGTGATGTAGTAGGCGAGCTGTCTAGGTCTTTGTCTTTTCGGGAAAAGAGACGCGTTGACCATCGGTCTTCAGAAGGCTAATGGTGCGTGGAGAGCCATCTTCATTCAAGGTGACCAATCCTACGGCGCTGGCATTGACGAGACGCTTCGGGCCTGGCGTATCAGGGTCGCGCCGATCAATACGCATACGCTTGCGTTTAGTGAGCCAATTCAGTGGAGACAGTGGGCTGAATAAAACGCGATCGCACCACTCGCAAAAGCTCAGAAGTGGCTCGGGGAAGCGGTTTTTGAAACCACTGGCAGTTATTTGCCACAAACGCGGACTATGGGTGCGAAATCGGATTCGAATATCATAAGCAAACGAGTAATGCACATCCCCAGATAAAATCACGTAATTGGTGGGCGTACGTTGATGACGAAAAATACTGAGTAGCGTATTGGCACTCCCTGGGTGGGCCATCCAGTTTTCGGCATCGACGACAGTCGGCGCGCCTAGCCAGGTCGCAATTCGCTGTAATACCTCGATAAATTTAACGCCAAACATGGGAGCGGCAGAGACGATCACCGCGCTATCATGCCTTAACAGATCATGTTGAAAATCCATCAGTGCTTCCCAGTCCATCAGGCCCGACGGTTTATTCATTCGTGACTCGGATCGCCAGCGACGAGTGCGTGTATCTAACACAACAAGATGTGGCGTGGTTGGTACCGTGTAATGCCAGTGCTCAAAGCGCAGACATTGCTCCACCATAGCCTGGTGCGTCTCTGTTTGTGTGTCCAGGTCGCAAACACTAATGGGCTGATAGGCGCTTTGGCGGGCGGTAGTGAGAAAGTCTTGGCCAAAGTTATCGGGCGCATTGCCCCAACCTTGGCACAACCAGTAAGCCATCAGACCATTGCCGATAATGCGACGAGAAAAGGGATTGAGATACGCGGCCTGTTCCCAACCGACGGTGATATTCCAATCATCCGTGATGTCATGGTCATCAAAGATCATATAGGTTGATAGATGTGCGAATAGTCGCTGCACACCGGTTAAACCGGAACGAAAGGCATTGAGTGCGAGTGTTTCTTGTTGATAGCGTTCGCGTTGACTGTCGGTAAGTTGACTGGGGAGATGAAGATGAGGTCCGTCTGTTAGCGTCCAAGAAACGGGAGCCCAAACCAGCAAATACATGGCGACGTGTTCTGCAAAGCTTATCAAGTGATTGGAGACGGTTTTGGAGGTAAAAATAGGCTGTGGTTGACCAAACAGTCTCTCTAAACGGCCGCCCTTTTCCGCGCGCTGGCTAGGGAGGAGCTTGCCACGTTGAACATAGCTGTCAGGGTGTGTATCCAAGGCACGGCAGTCGACAATGGGCGCGGCCTCGAAATACTCATTTTTAAGACCTAATACGGCAATTAACCGGCGAATACGCTGCAGCATCGGCGTGGCGACGTCATCGGCGTAGATTTGATCCCCACTCATAATCAACATATTAGGCCAGTGTGTCATGGGGGTCGTGGCCAAATGTTGGTCGAGAGTGACGAGGGCATCATCGCAGTGGTGGTGCGGATGTCGGCATGAGCCATGCGCGATGTGGGTGGCTTTTGAGGGAATACAAAAAGAGGGCGCTTGCTCGTTGTCATACAAGATATCCGGTTGGATGTCCGCCACTCCCCTGTGGTTGATCTGTATATCGTATGACAACGGGAGATCGACGGGAAACCCATGGGCCGACCGGAGATGATGAAGCACGACCCACGCACGCTCGCCAAGACGAAACCAATGTCCGGCTGACAATGGCATGGATGCTAATATCTGGTTGTGCTGATAAACTGACACGGTGCCATCTTCGGGCTTTTGTGTTAGCACTGACCATAACGTCACTTCATGCTGTGTCGTACGCCGTAGCATGGGGCCGGCAATAAAGAGTGGGAGCGATGCGTCTTTATCCAATGTCTCTGGGTCCTCGAAATCAGCTACTGGGCTACTGGGTTGTATATTTGCACTTTTACCTACGTGAGTGCAAAGAAGATAGTTTAATCGTCTGATTTGTTGCCTTTTTAGCCATTCGAGCCGAGTGTGTGGGGATTTATTGAAAAAAGGGTTGCACCGAGATAATGGATTGCCTATCATCTCGCTCGTTGTCGCAAAAGACAATTCCCCCATAGTTCAGTTGGTAGAACGGCGGACTGTTAATCCGTATGTCACTGGTTCGAGTCCAGTTGGGGGAGCCAAATTTAGAGAAAGCGCTAGCCGAAAGGCTGGCGTTTTTTTTTGCGTTTTTTTTTGGATTTTGTCACGTATTGTCAAACGCCACGCTAGGTAGCGTGGCGTTTGCACTTTCTGCCATTAATTTTGCGTTATGTATAGATTACGGGTGTACCGCAATTTATTCGGGTTCTCAACGTTATAACCGCCTACTTTAGGGCTTTTAATCACACTACGTGTGTAGAAGTACAGCGGAATGGCTGGCATGTCGCGAGCAAAAATACGCTCAGCTTCTTGATAGTAATCGTTGCGTTTTTCCGGGTCGACGACCGTCAAAGCCTGATCCAGCGCGTGATCATAATCTTTATTCCCCCAACTGGTTTTATTCATACCGTCACTACTGAAATAGCTCAAGAACGTCGATGCTTCGTTATAGTCACCAATCCAACCGTCTCGGGCGACATCAAAATCTTTTTGCAGCACTTTTTGTAAAAAGGTTTTCCACTCTTGGTTGGCTAAGTTGACATCAACCGGGAGGTGGCGTTTCCACATCGAGGTTACTGCCAGTGCCAGTTTTTTGTGTGACTCCATAGTGTTGTAAACCAGTTCAAACTCCAGTGGATTGTCTTGCGTAAACCCGGCTTCCGCCAATAAGGATTTGGCTTTTTGATAGCGCGCATCCTGACTCATTTCCGCCCATTCAAGCTTGGGTGCCTCAAAGTGGTTAATCGCTGGTGGGGTAGCGCCATACGCAGGAATTTGGCCTTGGCCGAGAATAATATCGGTGATGATGTTTCTATCAATGGCATAAGATAAGGCTTTGCGCACTCTGACATCGTCAAAAGGGGCCTTTTCGGTATTAAATAAGTAATAATAGGTTGCCAAAGACGGCATGGTGATCAATTCATTAGGGCGTTCTTTTTTGATTTGATCATACGCTTCCAAAGGGAAGCTCGAGGTGATATCGATCTCGCCGGTACGATAACGGTTATATTCAGCATTGACATTACTTGATGCAACATACGAAGTCTTATTAATCACTGTTTCTTTGTCGTTCCAATAAAGCGGATTTCGCTCAAGATCAATGCGCTCATTAATGACCCAGTTAGTGAGATTGTAGGCACCCGAGTTCACCATATTGTTGGGGCGAGTCCAGCTGTCACCAAACGCTTCAAGCGCATGCTGTGGTACTGGATACGTTGATGAGTGAGTCAGCATATTGGGGAAGTAAGGCGTACGACGTTCCAGGGTAAACTCAACCGTGTGATCGTCAATGGCTTTAACCCCGAGTTGCTCTGCTGGCTTTTCGCCGTCAGTGATCGCTTTTGCGTTCTGAATATTGGCGGTCCCTAAATACCAAGCGTAAGGCGCACCTGTAACAGGATCGACGACGCGTCGTAAGGTAAAGATAACGTCGTCGGCCGTTATAGGCTCACCGTCTGACCATTTCGCATCACGTAGATGAAACGTATATTTAAGTCCATCGTCACTGATTTCCCAGTCTTTCGCCAGGCCGGGCACAACCTCGCCTTCTGGATTACGAATCATTAACCCTTCAAATAAATCGGAGATAATTTTATTGCTGGCGGTATCGCTGGATTTGGTCGGGTCTAGTGTTGGTACTTCACCGGCGACGCCCCAAATGAGGGTCTGTTCATTAGCGAGGGTGACATTCTCTGGCACTTGGGCGGCAAACGCTGAACTGCATAATGTTAACGCCATGGCACTGGCGAGTATCTTGATTTTCATAAGCCTTCCTTGGTTGAGTGTTTTGTTAATAAATCTTAACAATCAATAGATTAACCCTAATTGCTGATGAAATAAAACCTAGATGAAAGAAATATGATGCGCGTTGGTGACAGCAATAAAAGGTGACACCTCGCGAGCAGCATTAAACAGGGGTTTAAGCGATTAAAGCAGCATGATCGTTGGTCTTCCCGGTGTTTGTATGGCTAAGTTGTCATGCTTTTAGCATAGAAACACGATGACTTGCTAAGCTCGTTGGATTATGCGAGCCTCAAACATTCATCTTAAATCAAATAAAATCAAGGCAAGGAACTGCTTCTGACTGTTACAAGGAGAGTAAAATGAAAGTGTACGGACATCCGCTGTCAATAAATGTTCAGAAAGTGATGTGGTTGATTGAGGAGCTGGATTTAAGTATTGCGCTAGAAGAAGTCGATATTCGTCATAGCCATCGTGACGCACAAGCCATCGCTGAGCGTTGTCCGATGCAACAAACCCCCGTTTTAGAAGACGGCCCGAATAGCGTGTGGGAGTCACATACCATATTGCGCTACCTCGTTGCTTGTTATGGTAACAAAATGTGGTATCCGGATTGTGCGTTTCAACGATCATGTTATGAACGCTGGATGGACTGGTGTCTCTCCTCATTCCAACCCGTTATTAAAAGGGCGTTATTCTCTTCAGCCTCTGACCACCCACAAGCTATGTCTTCACARGCTATGTCTTCACATGCTATGTCTTCACAAGCTATGTCATCACGAGAAAAGGCGCTAGAGCAGTGTCGTTATCATCTGGAACGAATCGATGAGGTACTGGCGGAGCAAAAATATCTCGCATCAGATCGCATAACATTGGCTGATATTGCGATAGGAAGTTTGATCCATAGCTTGCATAATGAGGCGTCTTTAACCTTGCCACCTAATATCTCTCGCTGGTATCAGCAGTTAGCTGATTTGCCAGGCTATCAGCGTTGGATCATGCAAGCAGAGTCGACTCTGCCTGCATAATACAAGCCTTAACACTGTCTTTGTTACAGTGTTTTTAGGGGGCCGACCACGCATAACGCATTCTGGTAGCCGGGTTGCTGCTCAACTTGCTCCAGATAGCGAAAAATGTTGGCGTGATGTTCGGTATGAAGCTGTGGGCGCGCTGCCAATAATGGAAAACTCATTTGAATATCGGCCGCTGTGATTTGGTCCCCACAGAGCCATTGATGATGCGCTAAATGATTATCTATCATAGCGAAATGGTCGTGTAACTGCGGCGTCAGGAACTGCTGCTTCACACCATCCATCAGCTTCCGGGCTAGGGGCCGAATAAAAAATGGCATGGGAGATTCTGGAATTTTACTGAATATCAGAGACATCACCAATGGTGGCATCAGAGAGCCTTCGGCATAATGCATCCAGTATCGATAGAGGCTCTTCTCTGTTTTTGTTTCAGGTATTAAGCTGCCATCCCCGTATGTATCTAACAAATATTCAATGATTGCGCCAGATTCCGCAATCACAATGTCCCCGTCTTCGATCACGGGCGCTTTCCCCAAGCTGTGTATTTGTTTCAACTCACGCGGTGCGAGTTTGGTTTTTGGGTCACGCTGGTGGCGAACCAACTGATATGGAACCGCCAAAGACTCCAATAACCAAACAATACGCTGAGACCGCGATTGTTCTAAATGATGTAAAGTAATCATATCGGACCGTTTTAGACTGTAATTTAAAAACTAGGCTCGGGATAACGTACGACTCTCATGCTGATTCGATCAATAATTATTGGCAGATCATTGGGTAAGAGCGGGAAGGACTTGTCCTTCGATACGAAGATCCGGACTGATTTCTTGAATATTTGTACCGCGAATATACAGATTGCCGCCGATATAGATATCGTCAGGAATAGCGTTTATCGGCGAGTTCGTGAGGTATAAATTGCCTTCAACAAATAGACGCTGAGGGAGCGCTGTCAATGGCGTATTGACCAAGCTTAAATCGCCTCGCACCACGAGGTTAGGGGGCAGACGCGTTATTTGTGTATTGGTCAGGTTAATATAGCCACCGACTTTCATTCTCGGTAGCTGCTTCAAAGCGGTATTGGCCGCGTTAAAATACCCGCCCACCTCTAATCCGCGAGGTAGCCGTACAATATCACTGGCTTCAATATCCAGGTACCCTTTTGTTTTGAACCCTGCAGGGAGTGCTGTAATCGGCGCAAACCGCAGTTTTACGTTACCGTAATTATCTATGTAGCCGTGGAAGCGAAGGTCTTGTACAAACTGGCTAGCGGGCTCATTCATTGCCAATGTCGGATAGACAACTATCATTGGAGTGATCAACAGGCAAAATCTGACAAGAAGTGCGCGCATAAGAGTAGGGCATAATGGCTAGTGTTTGGACCAATGTAGAGCGTTTTGGCAGATATTCAAGCTGGTTGAGCTAGGCAATCATCGAAAATGTGGTTTGCTGCGTATGATTTTGCAACATTTATCTTGCAACACTTATTATGACAACGAGGTGCCAGTGAAAAGCACGCACTATAAAACTTTGCGCTTGGTGCTGGGCGATCAGCTCAATGCGAGCCATTCATGGTTTAAACAGACCGATGACTCTGTGCTTTATTTGGTTGCGGAGCTTAACCAAGAAGCCACCTATGTCAGGCATCATGTCCAAAAGGTAAGCGCATTCTTCGCGGCGATGGCGGCCTTTTCCCATGCACTTGAGCAAGCGGGTCACCATGTCTGTTACCTCACTTTAGATGACACTCAACGCTATCAAGATTTACCCGCGCTAATAAGTGCTTTGTGTGAACATTATCAGGTAAACACCTTTGCGTATCAGCGGCCGGACGAGTATCGGCTTTCGCAGCAACTCATCGCGCTCAATCTCCCCAATAAAGTGGCAATCCAATGTGTTGATACAGAGCATTTTTTATTGCCTTACGAGCATATAGCGACTCAGTTTACGGCGAATAAACATCGTAAAATGGAGTATTTTTATCGGGATATGCGTCGCCAGTTTGGTGTCCTGATGGACGGTGATGCGCCAGAAGGAGGACGCTGGAATTACGATCAAGATAATCGTAACAAGCTCAAAAAAAGCGATTTAGCGGCCATTCCGTCTCCCTTAGTATTCAGTAACGATGTTCGCGATATTTTAGCTCGTATCGAACGGCATAACGTTGCGACGATCGGTGAACCTGCACCAGACCTACTCTGGCCTGTGACACGATCACAGGCGAAAGCCTTGTTGGATCACTTTTGCCGTCATTACTTGCCTCTGTTTGGTCAGTTTCAAGATGCCATGACGGGTCGTAGCGATCACCAATGGAGCCTCTATCACAGCCGTTTGTCGTTTGCACTGAATGCAAAGTTACTTCATCCCATGCAGGTTATTACCGTCGCGATTGAGTATTTCCGACATAGTGATGCCATCAACCTAGCGCAGATTGAAGGCTTTGTGCGTCAAATATTAGGCTGGCGGGAGTACATCCGTGGCGTATATTGGGCAAATATGCCTGCTTATGCAGAGAAAAATGTCCTCGAGGCAAATCGACCACTCCCGCGTTATTTCTGGGATGGGCAAACCAAAATGCGCTGTGTGTCTCAAGCGGTGACCCAGTCATTGCAAACGGCCTACGCACACCATATTCAACGACTCATGGTAACGGGGAACTTTTGCTTGCTAGCCGGTATTAACCCGGATGCCGTCGATGACTGGTACTTATCAATTTATATTGATGCGATAGAATGGGTTGAGATGCCTRACACCAGGGGGATGACGCAATTTGCTGATAACGGGTTGGTTGGCACGAAACCCTATGCGGCCAGTGGCGCTTATATTAATCGCATGAGTGATTATTGCGGGGATTGTCATTACTCAGTGAAAGAGAAAGTGGGGGATAACGCGTGTCCACTGAATGCACTTTATTGGCATTTTATGCAGCGTCATCGCGATCGCTTTAGTCGAAATCCAAGAATGGCTATGCCTTACAGAAACTGGGATAAAATGGACGCTGCCCAGCGCGAGGCCATGCTTGAGCGTGCAGACTATTTGCTTGCTCACCTCGATAATCTCTAGTGTTGGTGGTCAATACCTCTTTACGGTGCGCTTACTGCCAATAAGCGCACCGTGTTGTGTCATTCTTGACTGATCACCGCCGCTATTGGGTGTTTGGCACCACTTGAATCTCAACCCGACGATTCAATGCGCGATTGGATGCACTGTTATTGGCAACGAGTGGACGTGTTTCGCCAAATCCAGAGGTATAAAGGCGCGCATTGTCGATAGACTGGCTGGCAAGATAGCGTTTAACGCTCATCGCACGTCGCTCAGACAAGCCTTGGTTGTATGAGGCCGCCCCTGTGTTGTCGGTATGGCCCTCAATGCTTAAAAAGGTTTTGTCGTATTTGCGCATGACGTTGGAAACCGCATTGAGGGTAGGGTAGAAGTCGGCGGCGATAGCATCTTGATCCAATCCAAAGGTAATATTCGATGGCATGATCAAACGGATATTATCCCCTTCTCGCACTACTTGAATCCCGGAGCCTGCCAATTCCTCACGGAAAGCCTGCTCTTGCTTATCCATATAGTTGCCCACCGCGGCACCACCGATCGCGCCAATGGCCGCCCCGATGAATGCGCGTTTATCTTTGTGGTTAGAGGTGGACTTACCCGCAATCGCACCGGTGATTGCGCCAATGGCCGCACCTTTTTGGGCATTCGACATGGATTCACAGCCTGTTAATGCCAGTGAGGCAGTCAAAACCGCAACCGCAGTCAGTTTATATTTTGTTCCCATTGTGTTCTCTCTATCACAAGTTAGCGATGACTCTACTCTATTGCATGTTAGACATTATTCTTCAAGAAAGTGTCAAAAAAATGATTTTCTGCTGATGTTTTAAACACAATGGACTCCGTCGCAGACACAACTCTCAGTTTTGTCTTTTATTTTGTTTATCTTGCCTAGCAAATTGCGCTGGATCAAAATGTGACGAACTAATGGCGTGTTACAAAATGGCATCAAAAGGGGAAAGCACTTTCTGCTAAAACCTCTGTTATCCCTACAAAAGGAGTCAAGGATCATGTCGAGCACTTTCTTTATCCCAGCGGTTAACCTTATGGGTGCCGGATGCCTTTCAGAAGCCGCAGACGCTATTCAATCGCATGGATTTAAAAAAGCCCTCATTGTCACCGATAAGGTGCTGAACGAAATTGGTGTCGTCAAACAAATCGCGGCGTTACTGGATAGTCGCCAGGTTGACAGTGTGGTGTATGACGGTACTCAGCCTAACCCAACAACCGGCAATGTGGCGCAAGGCCTTGAGCTTTTGCAAGCGAATCAATGTGACTGCGTGATCTCTTTGGGTGGCGGATCGCCGCATGATTGTGCGAAGGGTATCGCTTTAGTTGCCACGAACGGCGGCCATATCAGTGATTATGAAGGTGTCGATCAATCGGCGAAACCTCAACTGCCACTGATTGCGATCAATACAACGGCCGGCACGGCATCTGAGATGACGCGTTTTTGTATTATTACTGAAGAAAAACGTCATATTAAGATGGCGATTGTCGATAAGCATACCACGCCAATTATCTCGGTGAATGATCCTGAGCTTATGCTCGCGAAGCCAGCTTCACTAACCGCGGCGACCGGAATGGACGCATTAACTCACGCCGTTGAAGCGTATGTATCAACCGCCGCGACACCGATCACGGATGCCGTCGCGCTCAAAGCAATGACCTTGATTCAAGAGCACCTTCGTACCGCCGTGGCTGACGGACAGAATATTGAGGCACGTGAACAAATGGCTTATGCGCAGTTTATGGCCGGTATGGCATTCAATAATGCGTCGCTCGGCTATGTGCATGCCATGGCACATCAGCTCGGCGGGTTTTATGACCTCCCTCATGGTGTGTGTAACGCGGTATTGCTCCCCCATGTTCAGCGCTATAACGCGCAAGTCTGTGCAAGTCGTTTACGCGATGTGGCAACTGCGATGGGCGTTGATACCGAAAACATGACTGAGGATGAAGGTGCGAAAGCCGCAATCCAAGCGATTCAGTCGTTGTCAACGGATGTAGGTATTCCTGCAGGTCTGAATGAATTGGGCGTTAAACAAGACGATATTGATGTGTTGACGGAAAATGCGCTCAAAGATGCTTGCGGGTTTACCAATCCGAAGCAAGCAACCCATGAAGAAATCGCTAAAATTTTCATGGAAGCCATGTAATCAGCCGCTAAATCGATATTGAAGAACAAAAGGCCTGAGTGATCAGGCCTTTTTTAATCGGCGTTAATCGCTTCTGTCTTCCACTTCGACGATTTGGTTTTGGCAAGTCTGACCGCTTAGTACGATCTGAATGTTCGCCAATGTGGTCTCGGCAATGTTGTGCAGTGCTTCTTTGGTTAAGAAAGCCTGGTGGCCGGTAATCAATACGTTGTGGCAGGCTGAAAGSCGACGAAAYACRTCATCCACAATCACATCATTCGAYTTATCTTGGAAAAAGAGATCGCGCTCATTGTCGTAGACATCTAAGCCTAATGAGCCAATTCGGCCTTGTTTGAGTGCCTCGATGGCCGCGACAGAATCAAGAAGCTCGCCCCGACTGGTGTTTATCACCATCACACCGTCTTTCATTTGATTGAATGCGTTGGCACTGAGTAAATGGTAGTTCTCTTTAGACATGGGGCAATGTAAAGAAACCACATCACTTTGCGCATAAAGCGTTTCTTTTGAAACATATTCCGCCCCCAGTTCAAGGGCCTGTGGGTTTTGATAGGGATCGTGGCAGAGTAGACGCATCCCTAGGCCGTTGAGAATGCGCATGGTCGCAATACCAATTTTTCCTGTACCAATAATCCCCACTGTTTTGCCATGAAAGTTGAAGCCGACTAAACCCTCGAGTTCAAAGTTCGCGTCGCGGGTACGTTGATACGCTTTATGGAAACGACGATTAAGACACATCATCATGCCAACCGTGTGCTCGGCGACCGATTCAGGCGAGTACGCGGGCACGCGCACAACCGTGATCCCCAGTGATTTAGCTGCGTCGAGATCGACACGGTCGTAGCCAGCGCAACGCAAGGCTACGAGAGAAGTCCCTGCCTTTGCGAGAATTTCAAGTACGGGGCGAGACAAATCATCGTTTACAAACGCACAAACCACCTCGGCACCTTGCGCCATTTTGGCTGTTTTGTCAGTGAGTTGGAAATCATGAAACTCAAACGTGTACGCAAATGCGTCGTTGACATGAGTAAAGGCGGCCTTGTCATAAGATTTTGCGCTAAATACGGCAATGGTCGTCATTAAATAGCCTCCGGTTTAATCGGGGGAGGTGAATGGTCTCTATCAATAACGTGATTTTGATCAGAAATAAACCATTAAATTTATCAGGATAATCGTGTCGGTTATGGTACGAAATTGCAAAGCCGAACTTGTGTTCGGCTTTGATAATGTTGTGTCTCCCTCGCTTGCCTAGAACCTAATAGTGGCATTAATGCGTATATCTCGGCCAGCTGCTGGCACGCCGGCAGAAAGGTAGGGTGAGTAATATTGATCGGTAAGATTGACGATAGTGGCACGTATTACAAAATCATCACTGGGCTTCCATTCACCATACAAGTTTTGGAAAAAGTAGGCGTCACTTGCCACGTTTGCAGTGTGCAAAGAAGGCTCGTTAGGAACACGATCTTGCTCGTCCCAATATTGCCCTTGCCATGCGATTTGAATGGTATCTGTCAGTTGGCGTCCGATACCGAACATTGCACTTAGTGGTGGGGTTTCGTACCAGTATTCGTCTGCGCCCGTGCTATCGCGCAATGATCCTTTATGTTTCCCCCTAACAATAGAAACAGACGCATCGGTGAACCAATCGTAGAGACGATATTGTAACTGTGCGTCGAGGCCGTAGGTATATAGCCCTTCTAGGTTGGTATAGTAGCCTTCTTTTTGTTTTGTCGCATTTATGCCACGACGCTGAGCAACGTCATGAATGATGTCATTCCAGAACAGCGTGACCTCAGTAGCAAGGTGATCGCTTTCAGTCAACACACGTTGATGCTCATTAGTCATACCTAATAGATACGCATTGACTCGAGTCACGGAAAGATCCCGACTTGTCGAGGCCCGTTTAGAGGCTCTTGCATACTGCACCGTATACAATTCGTCAATTGTTGGTGCTTTCAAGCCATAAGCATAGGCGGCTTTGATTTGCGTAGATGGACTGACATCGTAGACCAATGCAATACGCGGCTCCCAACCCTGGTGAGTAACAGCACTATAGTCATGACCCACAGATGGGTCGTTATAATCAGGTGCTAAATTCGGAACGCCCTCTGATCGAATATGGTTATAGCGCAGCGAGGCGGTTAGTTCGAGATCTGGAGTAATGAAGTATCTATCTTGGACAAACGCACTTTGAGTTCGCTGTTCACCAGATGGTTCAAAGTTTGGTGTATAGTACCCGTAGTTTTTCGCTGGTTTTTTTCGATAAGTATGATTGTAAACGCGAGAGTCTCGGTTTTGGTCTTGGTATTGAGCGCCGATCATAATTTCGTGATCACCGAAGTGGCTAGTATTCGTCAATTCTGCAAACCAACGCTCATATGATAACCATACCTGATGACCGTATTGACCCGAAGAAATATAAGATTGATAGGTGCTGTCGGGTCTCTCCCAATAACGATGGTTTTGTGAATGTGCGATCACGACACTAGTGTCTATAAAGTTATTAAACGGTTGATAGTGGTAATTCAGGGTACTGGTATACTCGCGATAATGATTATCCACCGATGTGGCAAATAATGCCGCTTCGTAGCTACCATACTTATCTATTTTGTAATCACTAATCGAAGGCATGGCGCCGCGTCGATTTGCCCACGGTTTTCTTCCCTGGTCGTCATACCGTGTGTGGCTTAACATAAAATCATGCGCACCAGATTGATAATGAATTTTACCGAGCAAGCTATGTTGGGCGTAGCCCGAGAAATCAAATGTCTCTCCGTTTCCTAGCTCAATATCATCTGCATCACGTTTTGACCCATGGAGCAATACCGACCAGCCAGAGTCGGATTTGCCAAAGGCAGTAATACTGCGTTTCCATTGTTGGTTCACGCTATTAAAGCCAGCCTGAGCCGTCGCACCGATTGACTCATCCGCATCAAGAAAGTCTGCAGCTTCTTTTGTTTCCATAATAAAACTGCCGCCAAAGGCGCCCACACTGGCACGAACGTTATGATCGCCTTTTACCACGCGGACAGATCTTAGCAACTGAGGATCGAGGAAAAAACTGCCATATCGATACTGTTGAAATCCGACTGGAGCACCATCTATACGGACAGATAGTGCTGAGGGGTGAGAAAACCCCCACACATTGATACGTTCACTGCCTGGGCGCGCACCGGCATCAAGTGAGACGCCGGGCATTTTCATGACCAACTCTCCGATGTTATGAGCCTGTTCGCGTTGAATATCGTCCAGCTCTAAAGTCGATTTTCCCGGTGAAATAAGGGTAATAGGATGGTTTAGTTGCTCACCTTGCACCTTAATGGTTTCAATGCTGTCGGGAGAGCGATTCGTGTTAGCACTGGCGGTATGAATGCCAATAGCGAAGGCTGCCAAAATGGCAAAGCATAAAGAAGGATACGGCATACTCATAATACTTTACTGACGTATAAAAATGCGCACTATACGCCGGCTAATCACAACTATCAATGCTAATGAGATTGATTATCACTTGTGCGCGTTGGTTATTTTTGTTGCCAAGCAGTATGATTATGGGAAATTCTTAAGAGGATATCCCCCATGTTTACCGGAATTATTCAAGCGGTGGCAAATATTGACGTTTGTCGCGATCACCAAGGTATTCGAACGTTCGATATTCGCTTCCCAGATGGTTTTTGTGATGGATTAGAAATTGGTGCCAGTGTCGCCATTGATGGCGTATGTTTGACGGTCACTGAGCGATTAGAAGCGAATCTTGTGCGTTTTGATGTGATGCTACAAAGCTTAGCGATAACGACGTTACGTTCGTTTAATACTGGCGATAGCGTGAATGCGGAGCGAGCAGCGAAAGATGGCGCAGAAATCGGCGGACATCCGTTATCGGGGCATGTGGATTGCTGTGCTTTAGTGCATGACGTGCTGTTTCAAGAGGAAAATTGTCGATTGCGATTTTCCTTAGCAACGTCATGGATGCGCTACATCTTTGCCAAAGGTTATATCGCTATTAATGGTGCAAGCTTGACCATTGCCGACGTAAACAAGGATGAAGGGTGGTTTGACGTTTGGTTGATCCCAGAGACGCGGCGAATGACAACGTTCGAGCGAAAGACTGTCGGTGATTCCGTTAATATAGAAATCGAGCGACAAACCCAAGTGATGGTGGATACCGTGCGTGATACGTTGAGCGAAAAGCTTGGCCCCTTACTTCCTGTGCTCGAATCGTTAGCAAAGGAGAAAGGGATCGATCTTGATACACTTGGGGTCTCAATGCCAACCTCTCGATAACAAAAAGATAACAACAAAGCGCGCTCCTCAACGATCACTGCATGGATATGAGGGGCGCCAAGCCTTGCCATCCCTAGCTTTCTAGCAATCCCACTGTGTTTGCGCATTTTGTGCGCGAACGTGCTCAAATAATGATGTAGTTAACAAAAATGTCAGTATTAAGTCATAAAATTATGCTCGAACGCTCATTTTTGTTGTGAGTTTGTTTTCGAGATGCTGTGATTATGCAAAATGGTAGTGTGGTTTTGAACGTGTACCCCTACTAACAGTGACAAGGATAATCATCATGAAAAAAGCATCGTCGACTCTATTAGGCGAGTGCGTGTCCGAGTTTATCGGCACGGGCTTGCTCATTTTCTTTGGCGTGGGTTGTGTGGCAGCGCTGGTACTGACTGGCGCCGATTTTGGTCAGTGGGAAATCAGTATCGTCTGGGGCTTTGGTGTGGCGATTGCCATTTACTGCACAGCAGGTGTCTCAGGCGCGCATATTAATCCTGCCGTTACCATCGCTCTCGCGGCCTTCCATGGCTTTGATAAAAGTAAAGTTGTTCCCTACATTATTTCGCAAATGCTTGGTGCGTTTGCGTCCGCCGCACTTGTTTACAGTCTATATAGCAATCTTTTCGTCGAGTGGGAGTTAGCCAATAATGTTGTTCGGAGTAGCCCCGAGGCCTTAGCAACCGCAGGTATCTTCTCAACGTATCCGCATCAAGCTCTGTCTTTCATGGGTGCCATGGCGGTTGAATTTGTGATCACAGCGGTGTTGATGTTTGGCATCTTAGCGCTAGGCGATGAAAATAATGGCGCTGCACGTGGCCCAATGAATCCATTACTCATCGGTATTTTGATTGCGGTTATCGGTGGCTCGTTAGGTCCATTGACCGGTTTTGCAATGAACCCTGCGCGTGATTTCGGTCCTAAACTATTTGCCTTCTTTGCCGGATGGGATTATGCCCTGACAGGCGCACGCGATATTCCGTACTTTATTGTGCCCATTGTCGCACCAATTTTAGGGGCCTGTTTCGGTGGTTGGCTGTATCCAAAAGTGATTGCCCCATACCTGCCTCAAGAGGGCCATGGTTGCACCATTCCTAACCAGTGTGATGATGAGGAGCTGGAGCTGGCTGAAACCGAGACGCAAAAAGTAAACGCATAAGTAGCATGGGCGCGTTAGTGCGCCATAACGACTAAAATATAAGAGATAGAAGGAAACCCGATTATGTCTGCGCACAAATATATCGTTGCTCTAGACCAAGGTACTACCAGCTCACGCGCCGTCGTCATGGATCATGACGCGAATATTGTGGGTGTGTCTCAGCGCGAATTTACCCAGATTTATCCTCAAGCCGGTTGGGTCGAGCATGATCCAATGGAAATTTACGCGACACAAAGCTCCACCTTAGTTGAGGTGTTGGGCAAAACGGGTATCCGTAGTGATGAGATTGCGGGTATCGGTATTACAAACCAGCGTGAAACCACGGTAGTCTGGAATAAAGAAACCGGAAAACCTGTGTACAACGCGATTGTGTGGCAATGCCGTCGTACCGCCGACATTTGTGATGACTTGCGCGAGCGTGGTTTAACTTCATATGTTCGCGATAACACTGGGCTTGTACTTGATCCGTATTTCTCAGGTACAAAAGTGAAGTGGATTTTGGACAACGTCGAAGGCGCGCGAGAGGACGCAGAAGCGGGTAAGCTATTGTTTGGTACCGTGGATACCTGGCTGGTCTGGAAAATGACCCAAGGGCGTGTGCATGTGACGGATTATACCAATGCGTCACGAACTATGTTGTTTAATATCAATGATATGTGCTGGGATCAAAAAATGCTCGATGAGCTCGGTATCCCCGCTTCAATGTTACCTGAAGTGCGTCGCTCTTCTGAGGTATATGGGCAAACGAATATCGGCGGTAAAGGCGGGACACGTATTCCAATTGCTGGGATCGCGGGTGACCAACAGGCTGCGCTATTTGGTCAAATGTGTGTAGAAGCCGGACAAGCGAAAAATACCTACGGCACAGGGTGCTTCTTGCTGATGAATACCGGGCAAGAGAAAGTTACGTCTTCTCATGGCCTGCTGACGACGATTGGTTGTGGTCCACAGGGTGAACCTTCTTATGCGCTTGAGGGCGCGGTCTTTATGGGCGGAGCCTCTATCCAGTGGTTACGTGATGAGCTTAAAGTGCTCGAAGACGCGCATGATTCTGAGTATTTTGCCACTAAAGTCGATACGTCAAATGGTGTTTATGTGGTCCCGGCTTTCACGGGATTAGGCGCCCCCTACTGGGATGCATATGCCCGCGGTACCATTGTAGGCTTAACGCGCGGTGTGAATTCAAATCATATTATTCGAGCAACATTGGAAGGGATTGCTTACCAAACGCGTGACGTATTGGATGCAATGCAAGCCGATTCAGGTATCAAGCTAGCGGCGTTACGCGTGGATGGTGGTGCCGTTGCCAATGACTTCTTGATGCAATTCCAAGCCGATGTGCTTAATACGGAAGTTCACCGCCCCGAAGTGACCGAAGTCACGGCGCTGGGCGCGGGTTATCTTGCGGGGATGGCTGTTGGTTTCTGGGGTAGCTTGGATGAGTTAAAAGACAAAGCGAAACTCAATCGCAGCTTTGAGCCTCATCAGGATGAAGAAAAGCGGAACCGTCGTTACCGTGGTTGGAAGCGTGCGGTAAAATGTGCTCAGGCATGGGCACAGCTTCATGATGAGGAAGAAGACATTTAATTACGTCTAAATCGAGTCATCTTGAAAAGGCGCGTTTTCGCGCCTTTTTTTATGCCTGAACGCAGACGGATGAACTCTGCTTTATTGGATAGCAGAGTAACAACGATCTGCTCCTGCTACGTTAATCCTGGCTTTACGGTTCACAATTCACGCATTTTTATAACACTTATTCTACACTTATCACACTCGATAATAATTTTTCGAACATTAATAGTGACCGCAAACGAAAGTTGATATACAGTTACACCCATCAATTAATGTTCGTTCGCTCATATATGGACAAGGTCGGCTAATAATGACTACGCATAATACTCATCAAGAAGCATTACTCGATATTATCGTCGTGGGAGGCGGTATCAATGGTGCAGGCATCGCTGCAGATGCAGCAGGCCGCGGGCTTAATGTTGGATTGTACGATGCAAAAGATTTCGCATCGGCCACATCATCAGCAAGCTCAAAGTTGATTCATGGCGGGCTTCGCTATTTAGAGCATTATGAATTTCGTTTAGTTTCCGAAGCGCTCGCAGAGCGTGAAGTGCTAATCAACAAAGCGCCGCATATTGCCTTTCCTATGCGTTTTCGTTTGCCGCATCGCTCTTATCTGCGCCCCGCGTGGATGATTCGTTGTGGCCTCTTTTTATATGACAATTTAGGTAAACGTTCGACGTTACCAAGTAGCCACAAAGTGGATCTCAGTAAAACCGGCTATATGAAAAAAGAGATGAAGATCGGTTTTGAGTACTCTGATGCGTGGGTAGATGATGCGCGTCTCACACTGCTTAACGCTCAGTTTACCAAAGAGAAAGGCGGTGAAGTCCGTAACTATTGTAAAGTGGTGACGGCAGAGCGTGAAAACAATATCTGGCGTGTTACCTTAGAAGATGCACACACCGGCGAGCGTTTTGAGCGCAAGTCGAAAGCCTTGGTGAATGCAACAGGGCCTTGGGTCAAACAATTCTACGACGATAGCCTCCATGAAAAATCGCCACGTGGGATCAAAATGATCAAAGGCTCTCATATGGTGGTACCACGTATCCATCAAGATCCACAAGCCTATATTCTGCAAAATAATGATGGTCGTATTGTATTTGTGATCCCTTATCTGGATAAGTTTTCACTGATTGGTACCACGGATGTTGAACACAAAGCGGATCCGCGTGAAGCTAAAATTGATGATGCTGAAGTTGATTATCTGGTTGATGTGGTCAATCAGCACTTTACGCACCAAATCAAACGCGAGGATGTTATTTGGACCTACAGTGGTGTGCGTCCTCTATGTGATGACGAATCGGATTCACCGCAGGCAATGACACGTGACTATACCATTGAGTTAGAGCAGCAGGGCAGTCAAGCGCCGCTCGTATCCATCTTCGGCGGTAAGCTCACCACTTATCGTAAGCTGGCGGAGTCCGCGATGCGTAAACTCGAGCCATTCTTTGACAAAATGGGTCAGCCTTGGACCGCAAACGGAACGTTACCTGGTGGTGACTTCAGCTGTGGTCGCGATGATCTGGCCATGTCAATCAAGCAACGTTACCCGTGGTTAAGTCACGAGACGGCGCAGCGATTTGTGGACACATACGGTACTTGCACCCATCAGTTGATGAAAGGCTGCACCAGCGAGGCAGATATGGGACGTCAGTTTGCAGATGGTGTTTATCAAGCTGAGCTAAATTATCTCATTCAACACGAGTTTGTGCAGCATGTTGAAGACGCGCTATGGCGCCGTACGAAGCTTGGTCTCTATTTGACTGAAGAGCAGGCTGATGCGATTAGCCAGTACATCGAGCAACAGCGCGTCAAGGTGCATGCACTGCCATTGAGTGAAGCGAGCTAACACTCGGTAAAGTGAGTCGTTCAGAGAACAAGATTCGATGACTAAAAAGAGCGCCGACCATCGGCGCTCTTTTCTATTGGTTGGTGTTAGTGCCTTTTCGTTAATGCCTTTTAGCCGATAACGTACTGCCTAACGAGGCAGTGATTACCATACCGATGGCGAGCCATTGGCGCAGTGCAAGTTGCTCGTCGAGAACCAATAGCCCTGCCATTGCGGCAACGGCGGGCTCTAAACTCATCATCACACTGAAGGTTTGCTTAGGCATATTTCGCAGCGCGATCATCTCTAACGAGTAGGGAATAGCGCTAGAAATGAGTGCCACCGCAATGCCCAATGGCAGCAGTTGCCACTGGAGCAGAGCGCCATCGGTGGCAACGTAGCCCGCGGGTACAAGATAGAGCGCAGCAACCGTCATCCCCAGTGCAACAGTGCCGCCGCCTGGCGCTAGATTACCCGCTTTTTGACCAAATAAAATATAGCCAGCCCAGCAGCCCCCGGCGGCTAGGGCGTATGCAACCCCTCGTGGGTCGAGGGCATTTACGCCTGATAGATCCGGGAGCAATGTGATCACACCGCCGACGGCGAGCACAATCCAAAGGCTGTCCCGCGCGCGCCGTATTGAAAGCAATGCAAC
The DNA here is from genome assembly GCF_001996245.1 of Salinivibrio sp. MA607. NCBI lineage: Bacteria > Pseudomonadati > Pseudomonadota > Gammaproteobacteria > Vibrionales > Vibrionaceae > Salinivibrio > Salinivibrio sp. MA607. Next base: position 34,671 of record NZ_MUFJ01000027.1, read on the forward strand.
CAGAAGAGGACCCGTAAATTCGAGTGCAACGGCAATCCCGAGAGGAATGGTTTCAATCGCTAAATAAAGCAGCAGCATCATGCCACCCAGGCAACTGCCATAAACGCTAATAGCGCGCCAGTGACGTCCACGAGGCCATTGGCGCCAAGGCCGAAAAACCAGCCATAGTATCAGGGCGGAAAACCCGACTCGCAGAGCACTTGTCCCGACAGGCCCCACCAGAGGAAACAGCTGCTTGGCAAACGAGGCACCGAATTGAATCGCGCACATGGCGCCAAAAACACTCAATATAGCGATAAAAAGCGCGCGAGCCTGCATGTTTCCTCTCCTTGGTGATATTAAAGTCTTACCTTAACATAAAGAAAAAAAAAAGCCGCTCCGATGAGAGCGGCAAAGATTTTGGAGCGAATTGTCTCAATCCTAGTGTGTTAGCTAGAATTTCTGTTTGGCCGAGTCATAAGCTTCTTTAAGTGATGTTAATGCTTGTTCGGCGCCTTGTTTAATATCATCCCACGCCTCGTCACTGGCATTTTGAAGCTCATCAATGCGCGTTTTTGCTTGTTCTTTTCGCGCTCTTAAGTGCTCGATCGACTCACGGTATTCGGCTTTTGCATTTGCTGATGCGACGTTCGCTTTGGCTTCAAGCTTATCAATTTCTTGATTCCAGTCATGTAAGCGGCCGTGTAATTTTTCAATCATTTCTTGGCGTTGCATAGCATCTCCTTATTAGGGGTTTGTCATTACCCTTAGGCATTTTCTTCTACTTTAAGTTCATCAATGACACGCTCGACATCTTGGGCGTTTTCCGCCATTAAGACGGCTAGATCACGAACGCCATCACTTTTGACTTTTCCGGATAAGGTTGCCACGCCGTCTTCAACGGAGACATTAATATTGGTTCCGCTAATATCTGGATTAAGTAGCAAGCTCGTTTTTAATGCCGCACTTACTTTTGTGTCGACAACGGCTTGCCCTAAGTCTGCGGCTTTGCTGGCGGGTTGAGAAACGGTGAGATCATTTTCCACCTGACTGACCCCGTCGATTTGGCGCACAAGACCGCCAGCTAAGCTCTTATCCAACTCAGTGTCTACGTTTCCCGTTAAGATAACCACACCTTGCTCTACATCTGTGTTGATATCAAAGTTGTTTAGGTCAGTATTAACCATCAGCATGGATTCGGCTTTGCCATCAATCCACGCATCTTTAGCTTGGTCTTGCCACTGGTTTTTGCTGCTGTCTGCATATGCCGACGAAGCACCCAGTGTTAGTGCTAACCCCAATGATACGAACAAAGGATGAAATCGACCTTGATGAGTCGTCTTCATTAACTCCTCCTTTTTCCTATGAATGTGAGCAACATGGTGGCGTTGCTACCTTGAAGCCTGCGAATACTGTGCCAGTTTTAAATTTAATTAATAATCAGTTAGTTATGATTTTTCTTTTGCTTGTTTAACCATTAATTAAGTAATAATTACTTGTGTGGGTGTAATTATTACTTAATTAGTTGTAAGCGATGTGGCAAGGTCATGCGTACATTCGCAATATGAAAGGAAGAGTAATGTGTAAATCTCGCCTGTTTGCCTGTGTCAACCAAACCTCGGATATTGAGCTGCTTCAACCCGTACAAAGGCTAGAGCATGTTGATCTTTCTACATTTGATACGCCTACGGATCTTCTTCGCGCTGTTGAATTACAGCCGCCGGACTGGGTAGTGCTTGATATTGATTTAGACACTATGTGTACCGAAACGATTATTCGTGTGATGGGAGAATATCGACATACCCATTGGGCGTTAATAAGCAATGGTGCACCAAATCCCGCTTGGAATGCGCGAGTACAGGACTGTGCGGCAACTGTTTTTCGGCGACCGCTAGATGGTAAATCGGTTCAGACGTTGCTTATTGATCGCTTAGACACGCGCTTTGTTTCACATCAGACCGCAATCCCAGTGCTCAAAAGCCAAGCAAATCAATATGGTTATCTGTTGGGCTCGTCTGAGCCAATGCGATCGCTATATCACCAACTTCAACGGCTTGGACCAACGGATGCAAATGTATTGATTGTTGGTGCGAGCGGCGTGGGGAAAGAGCATGTTGCGAAAACACTGCATAGTTTGAGTCAACAAGCTGCCGCCCCTTTTATGGCCATCAATTGCGGTGCGCTGAGCCCGGAATTGATAGAGAGTGAATTGTTTGGTCATGTAAAAGGGGCGTTTACTGGGGCGCATCAAGATCACCAAGGTATTTTTTATCAAGCCGAGGGGGGAACAGTATTCCTTGATGAAATAACCGAGATGCCTCAAACACTTCAGGTAAAGTTGCTGAGGGTGCTGGAATCTGGTGAATATCGCCCTGTTGGTGCGACAAAGAATCAAACGGCCAATGTGCGTTTAGTAGCGGCAACGAACCGAGATACAGATCAGGCAATCATTCAGGAAAAACTTCGTGAAGATATCTATTATCGCCTTGCGCAATTTATTGTCACCGTCCCGCCTTTATGCGAACGAGGTGATGATATTCATGCACTTATCACGCATTTTCTCGCTGAACTTAATCATCACTATAACGCGCAAACTAGCCTAAGTGCAGAAGCTTTAAGCGTACTGACTCAGCATCGTTGGCCGGGTAATGTGCGAGAGCTGAAACATGCAGTTGAGCATGGTTTTCTATTAAGTAATGGACACATTGAGGTGTCGGACTTACCTAAAACGGTTGTTCGCAAGGATGATAAAATGACCGCTTCCTGCTTTATCCCTGAAGGAATGACACTCTCAGAACTAGAGCAGATGGCAATCAAACAATCTTTGGCTCGGTACAATGGTAATCGTCAACGCACAGCGGCTGCATTGGGGATAAGCCCGAAAACACTTTACAACAAATTACAGCATTGAATCGATATCGAGTGAAATAAAGCGGGTGATATCGCGCATACAGTAGACAAGTAACGGTGCGCAAGGGATCGCGCACCGTTTCGCAGAAGCAGTTTGGGCGTGTTCTAGTCTGATTAAGCTTTATTTTTTTTACTTTGTTGCCGTTGGCGCTGTTTCTTTAATTCGCGACGTTGCTCAATGACTTTTCTCGCTTCACCGCCGACGTGTTGTTCACCCCGTTCACGTGCGAGGCGAACTTGATATTCTCGTTCACGAAACGCAGCTTTTTGCGCGTCGGTGTGTTTATCGATACATTTTGGACAGGAGACGCCTTGTTCATAGTGCTCGCTTTCCATGTCTGCTTGGGTTATTGGCAGACGACAAGCGTTACACATTGCGTAAGAGCCTTTTTCTAATTCATGATTAACGGCAACTCTGCTATCAAAAACATAACATTCACCGTTCCATAAGCTCTCACTTTCAGGCACCTCTTCAAGATACTTTAGGATCCCGCCCTCGAGGTGATATACCTCATCGAAGCCTTTTTCTTTCAAAAATGCCGTCGACTTTTCACAGCGGATCCCGCCAGTACAGAACATCGCCACCTTTTTGTGGGTACTGGGGTCAAGTTGCTGCTCGACATAGTCCGGGAATTCGCGAAAGCTATCCGTATGCGGGTTAACGGCGCGTTCAAAGGTACCGATCTCAATTTCGTAATCGTTGCGCGTATCAATCACCAACACATCCGGATCGCTGATTAATGCGTTCCATTCGGTCGGTTTGACATAGGTGCCGACACTTTGGCGTGGGTCAATGCCTTCCACGCCCATGGTGACGATTTCTTTTTTCAGTTTTACCTTGGTACGACTAAACGGCTGGCTGTCTTCAAACGATTCTTTATAGTCAATATCGGCCAGGCGTGGGTCGTTTTTAAACCACGCAAATAGCGCATCCATATTTTCTCGTGTCGCAGCGACTGTACCATTGATGCCCTCGTGAGCGAGAAGGAGTGTACCGCCTATCTGATTGGCTTCCATTACCTCAAGCAATGGCGCTTGCAAAGACTGATAGTCTTCAAGGGTGACAAATTTGTACAAAGCACAAATGACATAAGTAGACATGTTTTTTCCTCTTGCTGGCTGGAGCGTAAATCCAGTGCATGGGTTATTAGGGGAATAAAGCAGGGCGCGGAGTATATCGAAATGACAACCCTCTAAACACCGACAGAAAGTATGGTTACTGAGCAAAAAAACGTACCATGCACGGCTTGGTGCGCTCCAACTGTTTCGCTCTCAAATCAAATAAAGCCTGTAACGGCGACATCAAAGCCAATATTTATGTGATAAAAATCATGAATTCGCGGCAAAGATATCGCTCATGTAAGATTATAGTCGTAATTTGAATGCGTTTTTAGTCACGCCATGTTTGTTTTTATTTTGTACTCTAACTATTTGTAGCTGGGCGTGACTCGCTGGCTTGTGGTAGGCGCTGAGCGATGGCTGCACAATCAAAGGAAGGAATTCGCAGATGCTTGAAGAATGGATTAATGCCTTCGTCGGCTTTATTTGGGGAAAGCCCATGCTCATCTTACTTGTCGGGGGAGGGATCTTTTTTACCCTATACGGCAAGTTTACGCCATTTCGCTATATGGGGCACAGTTTAAAACTCCTTACAGGGCAGGTTGATGATGGCTCGGGGCATGGTGACTTATCGCATCGAAAGGCCTTGGCAGCTGCCTTGTCGGGGACGCTTGGGCTGGGCAACATTGCTGGCGTCGCTTTGGCGCTCAGTGCGGGTGGTCCTGGCGCGGTATTTTGGATGTGGTTAACTGCATTACTGGGTGTGTCGACGAAATTCTATACCTGCACACTTGGCGTGATGTATCGCCACAAAGACAGCGAAGGTCGTGTACATGGCGGACCCATGTACACGGTGCGTAATGGCTTGGGTAACAAGTTTAAATGGCTCGCGGTGTTATTTGCTATCGCGGGATTAATGGGCTTTGTTCCCTCTTTTCAGATTAATCAGCTCGGCGCGGTAGTCCAAACACAACTGTTTCCAGGGATTGAGTGGCTAGAAAGTACGGCCTTTTCGTGGGGGCTGGGTATTGTCTTGGCTATTTTTGTCGGGTTGGTGATTTGGGGCGGCTTGAAGCGGGTTGCGGACGTTGCTGGCGCACTGGTTCCCCTGATGGCTGGAAGTTATATGGTGATGGCGATTGTAGCTTTGCTGCTCAACGCAGAGCGTGTGCCGGCGGTTTTTCAATCCATTTTTGCTAGCGCCTTTTCGCCTGATGCTATGTTTGGTGGCTTGATCAGTGTGATTATTGTTGGTGTCAGTCGAGGCGCTTTCTCGAATGAAGCAGGGATTGGCACTGAAGTGATGGCTCATAGCGCGGCGAAAACCAATGAACCGGTGCGCGAAGGCTTAGTCGCAAGTCTCGGGCCAATTATCGATACGTTAATTGTATGCAGTTGTACCGCTTTAGTTATCTTAGTTACGGGGGTATTGGACCAGGCTGACGGCATGCAAGGTGTCAGTTTGACGATGGCTGCTTTTAAAGCCGCATTTGGTGCGCCTGGTGCATGGCTATTAGCCGCACAAGTTTTGGTGCTGTCTTTTACCACTGTATTTACGTTCTGGTATTACGGGTATAAGTGTTTTGTTTATCTGTTTGGCGAAACGGCAGGACAGTACTACAAGTACTTATATCTCTCATTGGTGGTGTTAGGGGCGGTTGTATCATTGGATGTCGTCTTCTTATTCTTGATCGGCGCTTATGGCCTGATGGCGGTTCCTACGATGGTCTCTGGGCTGTTATTGGCACCAAAAGTCAATCAGGCGGCGAAAGCCTATTTTTCAAGTCAGGCATATAAAGGGGCAGCCCAGGTTCAGTCTCGCGCGCCTCATCATTAAACCGCTGTTTTTGTTATAGCCGAAAGAGCAAAATCAAAAGGCTGCCTATGTTCGGCAGCCTTTTTTATCAAAGTAGACTGTTTTCTATCGAAGAAGGCAATGCTTTCGTGCGTATATGTGTTAGTCATCCAGCGGCGCACCAAACACATACTTGTCAACCAAGCTAACCATACGCCCAATCTCAGGTTTTGTAATGGTGTCGTTTGCACCGAGCTGCAAGGCTTTCGCGCGGTTATCTTCACTCATAATGGATGAGAACATAATAATTGGCATGGTTTTGTAGGCGTCTGTTTCACGTAGGCGCTTGACCAAGTGCATACCGTCCATCCGGGGCATTTCAACATCTGAGACAATGGCATCGACAAATTCAGTGATGGCGACGCCTTCTTCTTTTGATATACGCTCAAACTCGATCAGTTTTTCGAACGCTTCACCACCGTCTTTGGCGGAAATAATATTAAAGCCGGCTGAGCGGAGGGTGTTTTCGATCAAACTACGAATAAAGGCGGAATCATCGACGACCAACGCGGTTTTAGCTTCGCGTTTTTTAGCGCTAGACTCGGATATATTGACGCTTCTATCCTGAGTGACATCGTATTTTTCCATGCTCAATTCAGGATTGATGTCAGCGATGATTTTTTCGAAGTCTAAGATCATGATCAGATTTTTGTCTTTACGTACCACAGCAACCACACAATCTTGCTCGCCAGCTTCTAAAAACTGGCTAGGAGACTCAACGGCTTCCCATGAAATCCGATGAATGCGGCTGATACTATCGATCAAAAAGCCATTGGTCATATTGTTGAAATCGGTAACGATGACAAATTTGTTATCTTTTTCTGGTCGTGTAGGCACCCCCAACCAGCCAGCGAGATCAATCAATGGGGTTAGCTTGTCGCGCGATGAGAACACACCAATCATGTGTGATTGTGCATTGGGATAATCCGTTGTTTCAGGGACTTGAATGACTTCACGAACCTTGGCCACATTGATACCGTAGTAGCAAGTTTTGGTGCTACCGTCAGGAAGTTGTTTTATCAAGTGGAACTCAATGATTTCGAGCTCATTCGTCCCACTTTCCGTTAGTATTTCGTTCTTTGATGGCTCGTGATTCATGCCTACCACATTTCCTTTCGATAACAGCGAGCAACGCTGATGTGAGCTTACGTTTGGTCAGTATAAGCCCGAGATCGTTAAAGCGACAATATTTGCGCATCAATCAAACGATGATCTGTGGCCTATCGCGCTAATTGATGTATCAAATACGTCATCCAATCACAGGCTTTTAACATTAGCACTGAAAGTACCACTCATTGTTGTGTCTGTATCGAGTTGCGTTGTTTTGGTTCCTGTGTCATCAATGAAGTCGTCATGAGGAAATAGGAGGCAGGGATGTCTGAGTCCAGTTATCAATGGTTAGAAAGAGTGCGCGATATGCGCTCTGTGTTTGAAAGACAGAAAGCAATAGCCAACCAAGACGCGTTTCCTGACTATACGCAACGTATTGAAAGCCTTAAGCGGCTTCGTCGAGCAATAAAAGGTCACCATAACGTATTACAACAAGCCCTTAGCGACGATTACGGCCACCGCGCTTTTGGTGATACCGAAATCGCTGATATTTTGCCACTGATACACCAAATTGATTATACCCGTCGCCGATTAAAACGATGGATGAAGCCGCAAAAACGGCGTCCTGGGATTACCTTACTCGGAACCAAATTGGCGGTACACCAACAGCCAAAAGGGGTAGTTGGGATTGTCGTGCCGTGGAATTTTCCAATCATGCTGGCAGTCAGTCCATTGATTTGCGCGTTAGCGGCCGGCAATCGGGTAATGCTCAAGCTTTCGGAGTTCACGCCGAACACCAATCGGGTATTACGCGAGCTCATCGCGGATGTGTTTAGCCCTAAGGAAGTGGCCGTGATTGAAGGGGAAGTGGAAGTGTCGCGTCGCTTTACTGAATTAGAGTTCGATCATCTATTTTTTACCGGTTCGACCCAAGTTGGACGGCAGGTCATGCTGGCTGCGGCTGATAATTTGACGCCGGTGACCCTTGAGTTGGGGGGAAAATCTCCTGTGATCATTGATGATAAGATTGATATGGATGTCGCCGTCTCGCGGCTTATTTACGGAAAGTGCTTAAACGCTGGGCAGATATGTGTTGCCCCCGACTATGTGCTTTGCCCTGAACATCGGCAAGAAGCGTTTATCCACGCCTACCAACAAGCGTTTCGTGCCATGTATCCTGATTTTGAGGCCAACCAAGACTACAGCCAGATCGTTAACCAAACTCAAGTAACGCGGCTAGAAGAAACACTGCAAGATGCGTTAGATAAAGGTGCGAGGCGCTGGTGTGCGCTCGATCAAAAAACCATACCGACCGCAGAAAAACGATGCTGGCCAACTCAGTTACTGACCCATGTCACTGACGACATGCGGGTGATGCAAGAAGAGGTTTTTGGTCCGCTTTTGCCCATTGTCACTTATCAAGATTTTGCCGAGGCACTGCATTATATTCAGGCACGTCCACGACCGCTCGCTTTGTATTTGATGAGTAATGATGCGGAGAAACGCTCGCAGGTCACCACACAGCTTCACGCCGGCGGCATGGGGATTAATGAAACCTTGTTTCATGTCGCGGCAGAAGATGCGCCTTTTGGGGGCATTGGTGATTCCGGCATGGGGCATTACCACGGCATTGAAGGCTTTTATACCTTTAGTCACAGTAAAACCGTGCTCACCCGTGATAGATGGGACACCAGCTTTTTAGTTAAACCGCCATACAACCGCTGGTATAAACGCTTAATGCGCTGGTGGTTGATGCGATAGTTACTCGTGATTTATTTGTGAATAAAACCACAAAAGCTGTCCAATAACATTGCGTGTTTTTTGATTCGATACTACTAATTAAGTATTATCTTAAGTATTGTTGGTGTTGATTATGCGATATCAAAATTCGAATCAAGAGCGACGTCGGTTTTTAAAACTCCTAGCAGGAGCGGGAGCGATAAGCTTGATGCCGACAAGCTTACCTTCACGCGCCCAGACTCGTGCCAAAGTCGTTATTGTCGGTAATGGTGCTGCTGGTATATCGTTGGCGAATCGCCTTATTCAACACCTTTCGGCTGATCAAATATCGTTAGTGGGCGCACGGCAGCGCCATCTATATCAACCTGGACAAACTTTGGTTGCATCTGGATTATGGAAAGCATCCCAAGTCCTATCAACAACAGAACAATGGTTACCTGCTGGGATAAAATGGCACCAACAAAATGCCAATGCGTTTTTACCTGAACAACAACAAGTTGTACTCGAGGATGGCACTAAGCTCAGCTATGACGTATTGGTCGTTGCCATGGGCGCCCAACTTAATTACACCCTCATTGAGGGAATGGATGAACGTCTGATTGGTCAGCATGGTATCGGTAGCGTTTATCCAGGGCCAGAGGGCGCACTAGCAACGGATACGGCGTTTAAACACTTTATGAATAAAGGTGAGGGTAAAGCGATATTTACCCTTTCTAACACACCAATCAAGTGCGCAGGCGCGCCACTTAAAATGACCTTTACTTCTCTCGCACGTCTTGAGCAAACTGGGCGCCGGCAGGCATTTGATGTGAACTTTACCACGCCGTTTAAAGATCGATTGTTTTCAATCCCTGTCTATAACGATTTTGTGATGAAACGCTTTGGTGAACAAGGGGTTGACATCAGTGATGAGAAAACATTGATCGGTATTGATGTGGCCAGTAAAAAAGCACGCTTTGCAATAGGAGCAAAAGAGACAACCATTGAAGAAGAGTATGACTATATTCATGTCGTGCCGCCTATGAGTGCGCCTGATGTAGTTAAAAGGAGTGATCTTGTTTGGGGACAAGGTCCTCATAAGGATGAATGGATGGCGGCGGATCAATATACACTACAGCATCCAAAATTCCCTAATGTATTTGGTATCGGTGATGTAACAGGTATTCCGCTATCGAAAACGGCTGCGAGCGTGAAAAAGCAAGTGCCAGTCATCGAAGCCAATATTTTGAGCTTTCTTAATGATAAACCTCTAGAAGCCAATTTTAATGGCTATACGTCTTGCCCATTGATTACTGGGTTCGGTAAAGCCATGTTGGTTGAGTTTGGTTACGGCGGTAAATTGCTACCTTCTTTTCCCTTTATTAGTCCAACAGAAGAAACTTGGATGGCTTGGGTCATGAAAGAGCAAATGTTGCTACCAGCCTATCAAGCGATGCTGGATGGAAAAATTTAACGGAGGCAGATATGACCATTGACGCGATTTTTACCGTGTTACTGTATTCAGCCGCTCCCTATTGGGGTTGGTTATTGTTTTTAGTATGTGTGCCTGTCGTGTCGTTAACTATTTTGCGTCGCTTCTCTTTACGCAGTGCCAAGCGCGCTATTGTGTTCAGTATCGTAGTAGGGATTGTCTGTGCACTCTTAACGCCAACCCTCACTGGTTCGTCTCTTGCGATGCTCAATGGTGCAGCCGATTGGGTTATGCTGATGATGGTGGCGATAGGTGCGACACTGTACTGCTTGTTAGTGGCCGCAATAGTTTTGCAGCCGATATCTTCATCTGTGCTTAATAACCGGGCTTTATGATCACATAGGACGATTCATCAACACAGTATTCGATCACATCACTAAATTTTTTAGGGGAATTGATCTATACCTTTGGTTGTTACATAAGTGTTAAAATCGATGCGGGCAACCAAGGGAGCAACCCAATGGCTTTTTCAATACAACCCGATTCTATGCTGCCAGATATTAGCAATCATGAACGAGCAATGGTCGAGCAAGAGGTAAAGCTCGCCGTCACCGATGCTAATGGCAAATCACTGGGGTATTTGGCGATGGTGCCCGATGCGCAGCGCTTTATTACCTTAACCCAAGATAACGCAGAGGCGTTGAGTTTTATCAAAACCCCATGCAGCGTTAATGCGGGCTATTATCAGTGGTCGTTTTTTTATGACGATATTGAATATGGCCTTGATTGTTTAATTGAGCCGGACAGAAACAAGTGTCGACTTTATGCCAACGATCACGCTGCGGCTGCGCCCTCATGGAAGCTCGCTTATCAAGGAGAACTTGGCCCTTTAATGATTGCAGCGCCTATCTCTGCCATTGGGCCGGGTACGCGTATCGCTGTCACGTCTTCAGATACTGAAGTACCTAATGTGTTAGTGGGCGCGCTTGATGGCGGCGTGTTGATTCACGAAGAATCTGCCTAACAAAAAAGCATTAAGAAATATGTAATGAGCCAGCGAAACCGCTGGCTTTTTTCTGTTCACAGAGATCACTAATAGGCTGTGAGTCCCAATTTAGTTTTCATATAGAGTGTGGTGGGTGTCTAAAATAAAGGACTAACAATGCCTAGTTAAAAAGTGTTAGATGTGAGTGAGCTGAGTCAATTAACGCATTGTAAACRATTGGTTAAAAAATGTTTGGCTGACAAAAAGGTCAATAATACTAATGAATCTCCTTAATAAAGTGATTTTCACTACGGAAAAAACAGCCTTAGTTGTATAGCTTTAAAGCGTTATTGTTGATTTTTGTAGGCAATAATTGCTAATACATTTAACCATTGTAAGGAATACAATATGTTAAAGCATGCTCTTAGCTGTTGCGTCGCGTCGGCGCTGATGGCGGCATCACCCACAGCACTATCTGAACAACATGAAGGTAAACAAGGCGTCTCTCAGCAGCAAACGCTAGCGCCATTGATGGTTGCGGCGGAAAACCGGGGGATTGAGGATCAGTACATCGTGGTACTCAAGCAGCCAATGACTCTGAGTGATGATCCGCAAGCGTTGAAAACCTTTACTCAACAAGCCGTGTCTAGCATGGTTAACCAACATGCGGTTAAGGTAGAAAAAGTGTTTGATCGCTCGTTAAGTGGGTTTGTAGCTAAGCTCACACCGGCACAATTACGTGCATTACGCATGGATTCGCAAGTTGATTTTATTGAACAAGATAAGACCATTTCATTGGACCCGGTGATTACCCCTGACGCGAACCAAAATAACCCTGTTTGGGGGTTAGATCGTATTGATCAGCGCAATCTTCCTCTAGACAACAACTACAGCACTAACTTTGATGGCACAGGTGTCACTGCTTATGTTATTGATACTGGTGTGACAACGTCACATGTTGAGTTTGGTGGTCGTGCACGCTCCGGATATGACTTTGTTGATAACGATCAAGATGCGACTGACTGTAACGGCCACGGTACGCATGTGGCTGGCACCATTGGCGGTAGTCAATACGGAGTCGCTAAAAATGTCGATATTGTCGGGGTGAGGGTGCTCAGCTGTAGCGGTTCGGGGTCGACGTCCGGTGTGATTGGTGGTGTCGATTGGGTAGCAGCCAATGCGAATGGCCCGTCAGTGGCAAACATGAGCCTAGGTGGAGGCGTATCAACAGCGCTCGATCGTGCCGTTGCCAGTGCGGTACAATCTGGCGTGAGTTTTATGCTAGCAGCGGGTAACTCCAATGCTGATGCCTGTAATAGTTCGCCTGCACGAGAGCCAAGCGGTGTCACTGTAGGATCTAGCACGATTCGCGATACCCGCTCTAGCTTCTCAAACTGGGGAAGCTGCTTGGATGTGTTCGCCCCAGGATCGGACATAAAGTCCGCTTGGTATGATGGGAGTTATCGCACCATCAGCGGCACCTCGATGGCGACCCCTCATGTTGCTGGGGTTGCTGCCTTGTACCTACAAGAAAACAGCAGCCTTTCGCCTGTACAATTAGCGAATTTAATTAGCAACCGCGCGAGTGTCGATAAAATTAACGACCCTCGTGGCTCCGTCAACAAACTGTTGTATAGTCAAGCCGATAGTAGTTGTGAGCCAAATTGCGGTACAGAGCCTGATCCTAAGGGTGAGCTTAAAAATGGTCAGGCGCTAACAGATATTTCGGGTGGGCAAGGCGCCCAGCGCTTCTTCTATGTTGATGTAGACGCTGGGCAACGCCTCACGGTGAATATTAGCGGCGGCTCAGGCGATGCTGATTTGTACCTGCGCTATGGCTCAAAGCCAACCCTTAATAACTGGGATTGTCGACCGTACAATTACGGTAATAGCGAAGTGTGTACCGTGCAGAACACCCTGAAAGGTCGCTATCATGTGATGTTAAACGGCTACGCAGCATTTAGTGGTGTCAGCGTGACCGCCCGTTACTAGGCGTTTGTTGGCAATAAATAGCATTCGCCGCACGACAAGTGATGAATGGTAAGATACCGAGTTAAACGCGCGGATATGATCCGCGCGTTATTTATCAGACTTGCCGAAAACCTCTTCGTTTAGGTAGGAGAGCAGTCAATTGTAGTGGCGTATACACTTACACAGTAAATCGATAAATCCTTCTCGGTTGATTGCCATTGCAACCTCGGCATTGGCTGGATTACCTGTAACTTGATAACGATCGACCACTGTCATACCTGTTGTCAGTGCTCCCTGAGTTTCTATACCCACCCAAACGGATTCACAGTCAAAAAGCTCAGGCTTGACTAACCACGCAATCGTGCATGGATCATGTAACGGTGAGCCATCAAGTCGCCATTTAGGATCGCGATGGTAGCGCATAAAGAAATCAAGCCACCCCGCGACAGTTTGCGCGACAGGATTATTAATGGCTCGGATAGACGCCACGTCTTCATCTTTGACTAGGGCTTGATGGGTCACATCTAACCCAAACATGGTTATGGGGATCCCTGCACGGAAAACACAGTCTGCCGCCTCAGGGTCAACATAAATATTAAATTCAGCGGCGGGTGTCCAATTGCCAAAAGTCACGCCTCCCCCCATCAATACAATCCGCTTAATTCGGTTGGTCAGATCAGGGTAGGCAGTGATAAGTAACGCCACATTCGTCAATGGACCTGTTGCAACCAAGGTGACCGGCTGATCGCTTTTTTTTAAGACACTGGCCATCAGATTAACAGCATTATTAGGATCAGGATCCATCATAGGCTCTGGCAGCTCAGGACCATCCAAGCCCGACTCGCCGTGAACATTATCGGCAATAATCAAATCACGGGTGAGCGGTTTATGTGCCCCACCCGCAATGGGAATATGTGATTGTTGCAGTAAGGTGAGAATGCGCCGTGCGTTGTAAAGCGTTTTATCAGGGGTTTGGTTGCCCGCACTGGTCGTCACGGCTTTGATATCGAGTTGCGGTAATGCACAAGCCATTACCAGTGCAATGGCATCGTCATGTCCCGGATCACAGTCAATAATAATGGGTTCATTCATAAACAACCTATCCCGTTGAGGTAAATATCCGTTGAATCATGCTTAGGATAAATGTGTTTCTGCACTGTGCTTGTGATCCCTTTCGCTAAACAGCCATGTCGCGCGAGATGTAACATGTGCGTGATTTATCATCAAAAAATGAGATATAAACAGTTACAATTTGTCAACAACAAGCAAACGAAAATGTGGTTGTTGCATTGTTTTGCAAACAATTCAATCAATCTAAT
>NZ_MUFJ01000028.1:0-48440 GCF_001996245.1 Salinivibrio sp. MA607
ATCCACTATTATTTGGTTATGCAAGTTGGGATGCTAGGTGGGAGACTTGGTCAACCGGAACCTATGGCCTAACCCTTTATTTCACGCTTCCTTGCTTGCTTATATGGGGACACTATAAACTGGTATGTAAAGGCTACTATTTCCTAGCGCCTTTCTTAAAAAGCAAACGTGTTTATAGCTTAAATCGCCAGACAGGGATGGTGACCTTGTATAAGCGTGGAAATAAAGTGCGCTTTACGCATCCTTTTATCGAATTTGACTGCGTGTTGATGTCAGCACCGAGTCCGCAAGGCCACCTGAACTACAATTTGATGTTGGTTCATCGCTATCAGCCTTATTCTGTGGGTGTGCCTATTAGTAACTTGATTGGCACCAACGAGCGAGTGGTGGAGTACCAGCGTTTGTGGAATATGATCCAGCGTTATATGGATGCGAGTCAACCGATGCCAGATCTGTTGGTATTAGAAGAAGCTCGAGTCAAAGACCCTGTAACCGCTGCTCATGATCAACAGACTGGCCGTGATCCGCGTTACTGGCGAGATATGAGCGATGATACCTACAAGAAGACGCTAGCGGAAATAGCCGAAAAACAAAAAACATCGCCCGCCACCGGTCCAAAGATCAACATTTTTGCGGATAGCTGATATGACCTACAACACCGAGCAACTGCAGCTACAGCCCACTAAACCACCGCACGGTTTTTTGCAGCAGCTACTCACTAAGGGGAAAGTGTTCCCCTTTACCAAGGCAAATGACACTATTGCTTTATCTCTTGCTCGAGAAACGATACCATCGAAAATAAAAGAGACAGAAGGGAATGAAAAGCCATCATTCTGGACCGAAGAAAGCTTAGATAGTGAATCTTTATCAGGCTGGTCTCAACTTTACTTTTTAATGGTGGGACTGGCAAAAATACTATTAATTTTTTTCTTGCCATTATTTTACTTGTTAATCGCATATGCTCTATTTTTTGGTCAAGGAGAATGGGTAGAGAAATGGGAGGATTGGTCAATAATTGCCTATGGCCTAACCCTTTATTTTACGCTTCCTTGCTTGCTTATATGGGGGCACTATAAACTGGTATGTAAAGGCTACTATTTTTTAGCGCCTTTCTTAAAAAGCAAACGTGTTTATAGCTTAAACCGTCAGACAGGGATGGTGACGCTGTATAAGCGTGACAATAAAGTGCGCTTTACACATCCTTTTATCGAATTTGATTGTGTATTGATGTCAGCACCGAGTCCACAAGGTCACCTGAACTACAATTTGATGTTAGTTCATCGCTATCAGCCTTACTCTGTGGGTGTACCTATTAGTAACTTAATTGGCACCAACGAGCGTGTGGTGGAGTACCAGCGCTTGTGGAATATGATCCAGCGTTACATGGATGTGAGTCAACCGATGCCCGATCTGTTGGTGTTAGAAGAAGCCCGAGCCAACGATCCTGTAACCGCTGCCCATGATCAACAGACTGGCCGCGACCCCCGTTACTGGCGGGATATGAGCGATGAAACCTACAAGAAGACGCTAGCGGAAATAGCCGAACAACAAAAAACATCGCCTGCGACCGGTCCAAAAATCAATATCTTTGCAGATAGCTGACATGGTCTACAACACCGAGCAACTGTCGCTACAACCCGCTAAACCACCGCACGGATTTTTGCAGCAGCTACTAATGAAGGGGAAAGTGTTCCCCTTTACCAAGGCAAATGACACCATAGCTTTATCACTTGCTCGAGAAACACTACCATCGAAAATAGAGAAGACAGAAAGGAATGGAAAGCCATCATTCTGGACTGAAGAAAGTCTAGACAGTGAGTCGTTATCAGGCTGGTCCCAACTATACTTTTTGCTGGTGGGATTGGCAAAAGTAGTGTTAATGTTTTTTTTGCCGATACCTTATTTTTTTATACTAGCGTCCCTTTTCTTTGGGCCGATGGATTTCGACTCTTCTTGGAGAAGTTGGTCCACTGTTTTTTATGTGATTACAGTTTATTTTACACTGCCCTGCTTAGTTATATGGGCTCACTATAAATTGGTATGTAAAGGCTACTATTTTTTAGCACCTTTTTTAAAAAGCAAACGTGTTTRTAGTTTAAACCGTCAGACAGGGATGGTGACGCTGTATAAGCGTGGCAATAAAGTGCGCTTTACACATCCTTTTATTGAATTTGACTGTGTATTGATGTCGGCCCCCAGTCCGCAAGGCCACCTAAACTATAACTTAATGCTAGTTCACCGCTATCAGCCTTACTCTGTGGGTGTACCTATTAGTAACTTAATTGGCACCAACGAACGTGTGGTGGAGTACCAGCGCTTGTGGAATATGATCCAGCGTTACATGGATGTGAGTCAACCGATGCCAGATCTTTTGGTGTTAGAAGAAGCCCGAGCCAACGATCCTGTAACCGCCGCTCATGACCAACAGACTGGTCGCGATCCGCGTTACTGGCGAGATATGAGCGATGATACCTACAAGAAGACCCTAGCGAAAATAGCCGAAAAACAAAAAACATCGCCCGCCACCGGTCCAAAGATCAACATTTTTGCGGATAGCTGATATGACCTACAACACCGAGCAACTGCAGCTACAACCCACTAAACCACCGCACGGTTTTTTGCAACGGCTACTGACTAAAGGGCAAGTTTTACCCCTTACCAAGGCAAATGACACCATTGCTCTATCTTTGGCTGGAGAGGTTACGCCCTCTTACCTCAAGGATATTGAAGGTGATAATAAATCGTTATACTGGAATGAAGAAAGGTTAAATAGTGAAGCGCTATCCGGCTGGTCTCAGTTTTATACATTTTTACTAACTATGACAAAAATACTATTGATTTTGTTTTTGCCATTGTTTTACTTGATTTTTCTTTTTCCATTATTATTCAGTCATGGAAGTTGGGGTGAAAGATGGGATGACTTGTCAGCTGTTTTTTATGGCCTGACCCTTTATTTCACACTTCCTTGCTTGCTGATATGGGGGCACTATAAACTGGTATGTAAAGGCTATTATTTTCTTGCTCCTTTCTTAAAAAGCAAACGTGTTTACAGCTTAAACCGTCAAACAGGGATGGTGACGCTGTATATGCGTGGCAATAAAGTGCGCTTTACGCATCCTTTTATTGAATTTGACTGTGTGTTGATGTCGGCACCCAGTCCTCAAGGCCACCTGAACTACAACTTAATGCTAGTTCACCGTTATCAACCTTACTCTGTGGGTGTACCTATTGGCAACTTAATTGGCACCAACGAGCGTGTAGTGGAGTACCAGCGCTTGTGGAATATGATCCAGCGTTACATGGATGTGAGTCAACCGATGCCAGATCTTTTGGTGTTAGAAGAAGCCCGAGCCAACGATCCTGTAACCGCCGCTCATGACCAAGAGACTGGTCGCGATCCGCGTTACTGGCGAGATATGAGCGATGAAACCTACAAGAAGACGCTAGCGAAAATAGCCGAACAACAAAAAACATCGCCTGCGACCGGTCCAAAAATCAATATCTTTGCAGATAGCTGACATGGTCTACAACACCGAGCAACTGTCGCTACAACCCGCTAAACCACCGCACGGTTTTTTGCAGCAGCTACTAACTAAGGGGAAAGTGTTCCCCTTTACCAAGGCAAATGACACCATTGCTCTATCTTTGGCTGGGGAGATTACGCCCTCTTATCTCAAGGAGATAGAGGGCGACAATAAGTCGTTATACTGGAATGAAGAAAGGTTGAATAGTGAGGCATTGTCCGGCTGGTCTCAGTTTTATACATTTTTACTAACTATGACAAAAATACTATTGATTTTATTTTTGCCTTTGGCTTATTTAATATTGATTTATCCACTATTATTTGGTTATGCAAGTTGGGATGCTAGGTGGGAGACTTGGTCAACCGGAACCTATGGCTTATCCCTTTATTTCACGCTTCCTTGCTTGCTGATATGGGGTCACTATAAGTTGGTATGTAAAGGCTACTATTTCTTAGCACCTTTTTTGAAAAGCAAACGTGTATATAGCTTAAACCGTCAAACAGGGATGGTGACGCTGTATAAGCGTGGCAATAAAGTGCGCTTTACGCATCCTTTTATCGAATTTGATTGTGTATTGATGTCAGCACCGAGTCCGCAAGGCCACCTAAACTATAACTTAATGCTAGTTCATCGCTATCAGCCTTACTCTGTGGGAGTGCCTATTAGTAATTTAATTGGCACCAACGAGCGTGTGGTGGAGTACCAGCGCTTGTGGAATATGATCCAGCGTTACATGGATGTGAGTCAACCGATGCCCGATCTGTTGGTGTTAGAAGAAGCCCGAGCCAAAGACCCTGTAACCGCCGCCCATGACCAACAGACGGGCCGCGATCCGCATTACTGGCGAGATATGAGCGATGACACCTACAAGAAGACCCTAGAGGAAATAGCCGAACAACAAAAAACATCCCCCGCCACCGGCCCAAAGATCAACATCTTTGCGGATGATTAAAGTGACTTGAGCAGACTTCTTCAGTCTGAAGCAGCGAGAGGCGCTCATCATAAAGTAAGAGCAGGCCAAATAACCTTTATTTATAACCTCATAATACTAAATAGCAATTGTATTAGCACGTTGCGAGAGGAATAATAAATATGGCTCGCTCTTACAATTAACCATTTTCACCAAAGGTGTTTAATGCCTGCTCTGCACTCATTGGTTTAAAGTGGTAGAACCCTTGAATTTCATCGACACGCCAGACGTTGAGAATGCGCAATTGAGACGCGGTTTCGACGCCTTCGGCAACGGTGGTCATGCCCAGCTCTTGAGCCATGTTGATGATGCTGCGGACTAAGGTTTTGGCCTTTTCATTGGTTTCAATTTCGCTCATATACGATTTATCCAATTTGACGATATCGAGCGGGAAATTACACAGCGAGCTAAACGATGAATAGCCGGTACCGAAGTCATCTAAGGCTAGCTGGACGCCTAACGCTTTGAGGGCATGCATCCGTTCAATTGTCTCCTGGTCGGCACCGAGTAGAATACTTTCGGTAACTTCCAGCACCAGCTGTCCTGGCGAAAGTTGGTACTGCTTAATGAGTCGCTGCAAGTTATTAATCAGCGCACTTGCGCCAAAGTGAGGACTAGAGAGGTTGACATGAATGGTGAGACGGTGCTGCGATTTTTTACTCCAATACCTTTGTATGGTTTGTAAAAATGCGCAGGCTTTTTCTAACACCAGTTCGTCGAGCTCAATAATTAATTTGTGTTTTTCGGCCAACGGAATAAAAACCCCTGGCGATATCATCCCCAAATCGGGATGATGCCAACGCGCCAATGCTTCAAAACCGATCACTTGATTCGATGTCGCGTTAACGATGGGCTGGAAGAAAGCGGTAAACTCTTCGTTTTTCAGTGCAGTGATCAGGTTTCGATTAATTGTTAATGTCTCATTGGCAGCTTGCACAATCTCTTCATCAACAATCGTCACATTGTGCTTGGGTACCAACTGTTGCTCTATCGCGTAGAAACCACAGTGGACGAGGGGTTCAAAATGGGTAAACGCGAACTCAGGCCCTATCATTGCGGCGTTAAGGCCGATATCAAAGTCTGCAGTCGTCTCAGCTAGATGACTTGCACTGACTTTTAGCACGGTATTCGCGCGAGGAATAAATTGCTCCTCCTCTATTTGATCAGTAAAAACGATAAACTCATTTTCGCTTAGCCTACCGATTTCCGCTTGCGGAAACTGTTGCTTCAAAGCATCAGCGATATGCTTTACCGCATTGTCATAGGCTTGATGCCCATATATCTCGTAAATTTCACGAAGACGTGTGGCAATTATGTAGAGGGTGATAATGGCCTTTTTGTTCGTAAGCGCTTGATTTAAGGCTTTAGTTGTCGAGGGCCGATTAAGTAAACCAGACAGGGTGTCATGGTGTGATAGTGTTTCTATTAAAGCGGCTTGTCGTTTTTGCTGGCTAATATCTTTCACCGCCAGCATCACAGTTTGAGACGTCTGATTGTCTAGCCGCATCGCTTCTACATTGCAAGAGATAGTTTGCCCAGTGACACTGCGTAGGTTAGTTTCAAAGTGAGTAACATCCTGCTCGTCTTGTTTTTGGAAGGCATTCAGATCAGACAGTGTGCCATCTTTGTTATTTAATAGGATATCGAGTGGGGCATCGATAAGCTGTGTGCGTTGATGACCAAGCAAATTAAGTAGTGCCTGATTCACGTCGACAATCTGGTTATTTTCTAAAAGTATCATGCCTAGATGTTGGCTATGGTACAGCGCTTCAAATTTAGACAGTGTTTCTTTAAGTTGTTGTTCGGCGTAAGAGGACGTGCTCGCCATTGCCTCGATTTGTTCAGTAATGCGGGTAAACATATCTTTGGGCGCTGTGATAGGAGCTGTGTTACCGAGCAGAGCGTTCACATTTTTCTCAAAAGAGATAAATTGTCTAGCAATATTGTGTCGATAAAGCAGATAAACCACGAAAGCGATAAATGAGGTCATCGCTAGTAAAGCTAAGATAAGATATTGAAATACTTGCTTTCCCTTTTGATAGTAATGGCGAGATTCGGTGGTTTCTAAGGCCGCAATGGGGCGGTTGCTCAAATCATATAAGGGGGTATAGCGGGTTATCTTATTGTCAGTACGAACAATGCGTTCAACGCTCCCTTCTCTTGTTATATCCCCCTTGTTAACGAGACGGTTGTTGCCCGCTAATATGTTATCGTAAGCGGAGGGAAAGCGACCCGTCAGTGCTTGCCCCCAAACCATCCAGCCGACGACCGGTGCAGTGCCCGCACTGTCTCGGACTGGGTTGACACTGATCACCCATATGCGGCCTCTAAGCTGGAGTAAACCAGCGAAAGGAGTCAGCTCTTTATCAGGAATGGGTTGATGAATATGGGCTGTGACGGCAGGGGAGCGATATATTGCATCAATAATCGACTTGTTGCCCGCATCTTCCAGTACTTTTGCTTCGACTACCTCACCACTTAAGTCGGCAAATCCCATCATATCTAAACTGAGTGCGAGTAATGTCTCGTCGCTTAGATTCCTCTGCGCATAGCGATTATTACCTGTTGTAAGTAGCGCGTAAGTATCATCCCAATAGGCCCAATCAATTGCATATTCAACTTGATTATCGATGACACGCTGAATCACCGCTTTGGCTTGCTGATTTGCGCGCGTGATTTCTATGTCTTCTAGGTGGTCAATACCGAAGAGGAAAAAATAGCGAGTCAATAAAAGGCTACTGAAAATAATGGCAAGTAACCCTAGGATAAAAATAAGTGCTGCTTTGCTGTGAAGCGTAACAAATCGCGTCCGTGTCATTTAATACCTAGCAAGAAAAGAGGAAGGCCCGACGCCGAGGCTTTAAATTAGGCGAGTACACCACAACAATCAATAGTGTTGTTAATGTATTGAGATGTTATTCAGTATTTAGGGATAGACTTATCAACAAGCGCCGATATTACGGGGTTTACAGTGTAAACTGGATCACTTTATGTGACGCTGTCACATTTTATTTTTGGTGTGTCGATTACAAACAAGAGCCCCTCGTATTATTGCTAAGACGAGGGGAAAGTGTATAACAATGCTTAGCTGGTCGATGACTCCAACTGCCAATGATGCTTAATCTTCTCTTGATTGTGCTTGGGCGAGTGAATAGTGAATGCAATACACAAGGATATAGTGATCATTACCAGCATCACACTAAACGCGGCAACAAAACCGCCAAATAGCGCCGCAATGACAGAGCCCATAAAGCTACCGACACCAAAGCCCAGGTACATAAAACCATAGTTTTGGCTGAGGTGGTTCATGCCAAAATAGTCGCTCATCAAGGTGGGGAATACGGTAATTGCTCCGCCAAAACTGAACGCGACACAAGCAACCGATAAATAGAAGCTGTATTGGTCCAGTGGCATAAAGCGGAGCATACCCACGCCTGCCGCGCAGACGAGGAGTGCCAAGCCAACCACTTTGCTGCGCGCCATGCGATCAGACAACACCCCCAGTACCAGACGGCCGCCTAGATTTGCCAGTGCGATAATGGCAACCGCTTCCGCAGCGGTGGCAGCATCAAGGTGGACATAAAGTTCACCCACATCTTTAGCGACGCCAATGACATAAAGCCCACTCATACAAATCGTGACAAATACCGTGGCAAGTAACCAAAATTGCGGGGTTTTAAAACATTGAGAAAGGGTGTAATCAGCAGGCGCATCGGCCTCAGATGCGTTTGTGGCGACTTTTTGCTGTGGCGCATCGTGCATCAGTGCGCCGCCAATCACGACCATCACACAGGCCAGAACCGCCCACATTTGAAAACTTAGTGCTGCGCCGCCTGCGGCTAAAAAGTATAGATTGATGTATTTAAAACCTAAGCTGCCTAACCCATAAGCGCCAATGGCACAGGCTGAGGCAAGCCCTTTGTTTTTGGGAAAAAAGCGTACGCAATTGGAGAGCGTCATGAGGTAGCCAGTACCATCTGCTAAACCAATCAGAAGGCCGGCGGTAAGGTAAAGTAGCCATAGTTGGCTGATCACCGAGGTTAGCGCGAGACTGGCGCCAAGCAGTATGCCTGCGCCAATTGTCACGCGGCGGACACCGAATCGTGCTTGTAGATGGCCCGACACGGAAGAAGCCAGAGCCAATGCCAGTGTCATAATGCCAAAGGTGAAGGCCACTTGACTGACCGGCTCGTCAAGCTGGGCTGCAAGGGGAGCATTAAACAGGCTCCACGTATATACAGAGCCAAGTGCAAACTGGGCCAATACGGTGCCGATAAGGGTTTTGATGCCGGGGGATAAACGTGCGTTCATGGTAACGCTCCAGGGTTTTATCTATTGAGAACACCCCCAAGATACGACCCTGAATCCCCACATCAAGAGTAGGTGAAAAAGATAAAATGAGCTGCAGTTAGCGGGCATGAACTGCAGCGAGAGGGCATGAATTACAATTGCATCCGTTCGCGAAACGCTTTCAGATTACCGCGACTGACCAAGACAGGATCAGAAATGCCGGGGAGGAAAACGTGATAGGTGCTGTTTAAGCCTGGTTCAATTTCGGTGATTTTATCTAAGTTGATGCAATAAGAGCGATGGCAACGAAAAAAATTAGCCGGCAATTGCGTCATCAATTCACTGATAGTGTAAGGCACATAGAACTCACCGTCGGGTGTGTACACCAAGGTGGTCTTTTCGTTGGCAGCGGCATAAAGAATGTCGGCGGTATCGGTAATGCGGATCCGATTATCACGCATCAAATGCAAGGTATGGCGTTGCTCTGTCAGGGTATCGGTAGGTGCAGCCGCGAGAGCAAGCTTATTGAGTACGCCTTTCACCCGTGTTTCGTTAAGCGGCTTAAGCAGGTAGTCGAACGCTTCAAGCTCAAAAGCATCTGCGGCATGCTCTTTGTAAGCGGTGGTAAAAATCACAAAGGGCGGGCGCGCATCGGCATGTAAACTCCGCGCGAGTAACATGCCATCAATCGAGGGGATATTGATATCTAAAAACAGCACGTCCACTGAATGGGTCTGCAGGTATTTTAGCGCTGCAAGCCCATCATCAAAGCTTTCGATGATCTCGAGATCACTATGCTTTTCAACTAAGTAACGTAGCTCTTCTTGCGCTAAGTATTCGTCTTCGACAATGACAGCGCGAAGCATGAAGGCTCCTTATGGTTAATCACAAATGATACACGTGTGCCGGGATTGCGTGGCTCAACAGTTAAGCCTTGTCCATAGAGCATGATTAAACGCTGATGCACATTCATCAATCCAATATGATGACTGTCGATGGTGCCATGATAAAGTTGCTCGACAATATTAGGATCGATGCCGATCCCGGTATCTGTGATGCTAATCTCCGTTCCTTGCGCAATTTCGCGCACCGCAATGATAACATCACAAGAACGACGAGAAGGTTGAAAACCATGGCGAATCGCATTTTCAACCAGTGGCTGTATCAGCAAGGGCGCAATA
This sequence comes from Salinivibrio sp. MA607, assembly GCF_001996245.1. Taxonomy (NCBI): domain Bacteria; kingdom Pseudomonadati; phylum Pseudomonadota; class Gammaproteobacteria; order Vibrionales; family Vibrionaceae; genus Salinivibrio; species Salinivibrio sp. MA607. The sequence continues at coordinate 9,966 of NZ_MUFJ01000028.1, forward strand.
TTGGTGTCGGTCGTTTCAATATCAAAGCGGATCGTAAGTTTGTCACCAAAACGTGCTTGCTCAATGGCGACATAGTCTTTGACTTGTTTAATGGCATCACTAATGGGGATCAGATCCTGCGTGCGCTCTAAATTGTAACGCATAAAGTCGGCCAAATTGGCAATCAAGCCACGGGCGTCATCCGGACGCAGGCGGATCAAGCTGGAGATCGCATTGAGGGCGTTAAACAAAAAATGAGGGTTAATTTTACTTTGTAAGGCAGAAAATTCGGCCTTACTCGCCATTTCTTTGAGGTTTTGTATCCGCGCAACTTCCATTTGGGTCGAAATCAATTGTGATAAACCAATCGCCATTTCCTGCATGGGGCGACGAATACGATGGGGCTGGCGATAAAAAACCTTTAAGGTTCCCGTGACCACGCCATTTTCCCATAGCGGAATGATCAACAAAGAGCGAAAATCATGCACATTGAGATCATTGCTGATAATTTGTTCACCGGTTCTTACCGCTTGCTGAGTAAGGCGGCTAATTTGGTGATGGGCATCAATGTATTGCTCCTCACCAATGCCAACATACGCCAAAACATCGGCGGTATCGGTAATAGCCACGGCATCGGCACCGGTGTCTTTACGAATAATACTGCACGCTTTGGTCAAACCTCGCGCCTCTCCGCGTCGAAAATACGGTAGAGTGCGGTTGGCAATATCTAACGCTTGCTTAGCCTGCTGGGCGGCTAAATGTTCTTTTTCATCATCGATGTACTGCACCAGTTGGATGATCAGGCCAATACAGACGGTACCCGCAATCATCGGGAAGCTAATGGTAGCAACAATGTGTTGGGCGAGCGTTTGATCGCGGGCAAGCAAAAGGATAAGCAGCATCGTCAGCGATTCGCAGAGCATACCCGCCAAAATGCCGTAGCGTGCATAATGCTGTTTATCTGCGCGATAATGAATCAGTGCCGACAGGCACCCAGCAATAATACTGGCGATCAAACAGGCTTGTGAGGTTGGCCCATCAATATCGATAAGATAGCGGTGAACGCCCGAGACGACGCCGGCAGTCACGCCAACCCAAGGACCAAACAAAATACCGCCGGCGATAATGGCGATGATGCGTACATTTACCAGCGACCCATCGACATTCACTCCCGTGTAGGTACTGAATAAGGCAAACAATACAAATAAAGCGGCAATGAGCGCTGTTTCCATTGGATGGCGCTGGGTCTTCTGTACGATGGTTTGGATCAGATGGGTGCGAGTGAGCCAAAATAAGGCCATGAGTAATAAGGCGGCACGTTCAAATACCGCCAACAGCATCAATAACTGGTCGTTATACGCTAACAAAAGAAAAGACCGTGTTTAAATAAAGGGCGACGGTATGCTGCCAATTACTTGCGGCGGCAGAACTCAGCGATCACGAACAACGTTTGGCCGTTCACTTTACCCTGCACATGGGTGGGATCATCGGTCAGGTTAATGCCACGGATCACGGTACCTTGTTTGATTACCTGGCTTGAGCCTTTCACTGGCAAATCTTTAATCACGGTCACGTCGTCGCCTTTTTGCAGCGCCACACCATTTGCATCCAGCACTTTAACTTCTTCGATATCTTGACCGGTTTCCGCCCATTTACGCACGTCATCTTCCATATACATCATGTCGAGATTATCTTGCGCCCAGCTTTCACTCGAAAGGCGAGAAAGCTGGCGATAAGCGACGACTTGCACGGCCGGCTCTTGGCTCCACATGCTGTCACTCAGGCAACGCCAGTGGTTCACATCCATATTGTCAGGATTACTTAGCTGGTCATGACAGGTGCCACAAACCAATACGCAGCTGTTCGCGGTGGTATCTGGTGAGTACGGGACGTCATATACAGATAAGTTGTCTTGGCGGGTACAAAGTTCACATTGGCCGCCGCTGCGTGCCTGAAGTGTTTGTTCAATACTCATAAATGTCTCGTGTAGGGCAGATCGAGCCTGCGTTAACAATGCGGCAGAGTGTAATCGCTGACATAAATTCTTACAAGTTATAAGGGATTAAGTCAGCGAATTGATGGATGATTATAGACACAAAAATGCCACGCCAATGCGGCGTGGCATTTTATAAACGATGGCACCGCGCCATTAAGCGTTTGCAGTGTCTTGTTTCACCACTTCGTGGTGCTCGAAGATAGTCTTATCTTGGCCACCGGTTAAGCGTGAGGTGAGCGTGCCAGCAGTCATTGAGCCGCTAACGTTAATCGCGGTGCGGCCCATATCGATTAACGGTTCAATTGAGATTAACAGACCCGCAAGTGCGACCGGCATATCCAGTGCCGAGAGTACAATCAGCGCGGCAAACGTTGCCCCGCCACCAACGCCAGCAATACCGAAAGAGCTCACCGTTACGATGGCAACCAAGGTCGCGATAAAGCCAGGATCGAGCGGATTAATACCAATGGTTGGTGCAATCATCACCGCCAACATGGCAGGGTATAGCCCTGCACAGCCGTTTTGCCCCATGGTCGCACCGAAAGAGGCTGAGAAATTGGCACTGGCCGGATCGTTCCCCAAGTTCTTCATTTGAGAATCAATGTTTAGCGGAATAGTCGCGGCACTAGAGCGCGATGTGAAGGCAAACGTTAGTACCGGGAGTATCTTTTTCAAGTATTGAGCTGGGCTCATTCCTACTAGGCCGATTAAGATCAAATGCATCACCAAAATCGCGCCTAGGCCAACGTATGAAGCGACAACGAAGTTTGCCAGTTGCAGGATTTCACTGACATTTGATCCGGCAATGACTTTTGTCATGAGTGCCAAGACACCGTATGGCGTTAAACCGATAATCATGCGCACCAGAGTACGTACAAGCGCCTGAGCAACATCCATAAAGCGTTCAAAGCGCTCACCCAGTTCAGGCTGTGTGCGTGAAAGCGTTACTCCGGCAATTCCCACAAGCGCAGAGAAAATCACCACAGCAATCGTAGACGTTGGACGGCTTCCTGCTAAATCTGCGAACGGATTTTGTGGGAAGAAAGAGATCACCATATCAGCCAGTGACAGGTTTTCAACGGTACCTAGGCGTTCTTCAAGTGCAGCCCCGCGAGCCATTTCTTGCGCACCTTGCACGATATCTTGCGCAGACAATCCAAATAGACTGCTGACGAACACGCCAATGAGTGCAGATGCTGCGGTCGTTGCCAGCAAAATCCCAATATTTAAGCTAGAGACTTTACCCAGTGAACCCGAGTCTTTCACCTTTAAGATGGCACCAATAATTGATACGGTAATCAACGGCATGATGATCATTTTTAACAAGCTCACGTAGCCTGAGCCGACGATATTGATATAGTCAATGGTTTCGCGTGTAACCGTGCCGTCAGCACCATATAACGCTTGCAGCGCAGCACCGAATGCCACCCCTAAGCCTAAGCCAGTAAAGACTCGCGTTGATAGGGATTTTTGTTGCTTGTGCAACTTCACAAGCACTGCCAGTAACAGCGCAAAAGCGATCAGATTTAAAAGGATAACTGTCATAGTTGGCGTTCCCACCTAGAGAATTATAATAATTTCAGCGTTAGATCCCGTGGATGTCGTTCAGGGATCGATATTGGTTCGCATCTTATGCCGACGGATACACATAATGAAGACATATGTCACATTACGGCTAGATAAAAAAAGCACTTATTAAAACTAAAAAGAATATGGAACAGTTATTGCACAATTTGCGGTGGTATATCGCGCAATGGCGACGACAAGTTATTCCGGCTGTTTTAAAACAAGCGTTCGTTCTAGGAATACACCTAAGGTTCCGGTAAGGTAAGGCCGCGCGTGTTGACTCACCCTCACCGTGTTTATTTTTGGACGCATACCAGGAGTGATGTGTTATTGATTTGAAGGATTCACAATGAGCAGAAAAATCTACTTCTCGACCCCGGGCCGGTTTAGTGCAAAACGTACGTTGATAGGCGCGGTTAGCCGTTGTCATCATCGACTTGCCCCCAGTCATGCAAGGAAGATTGCCCGCAAGCTCTTTCTTACCCCCACGCGCAGTCCAGCGGTGAACGCGGCCCCGAATGGCTTAGAGCGGTTTACTGCGCAAAGTCAACAAGGCGAGCTACAGATGTACAGCGTTGGCGCGGGCCCGACCTGGTTACTGACACATGGATGGTCCGGTTCGGCGAGCCAATTTTTTCCTTTAATGGCGCATATTGCCTCGTTGGGTTTTCGCGCTGTGGCGTTTGATCATCCGGCCCATGGTGAAAGTGGGGGGCACGAAAGCCATATTCCAGGGTTTGTGCAGGCAATCAACGATGTTTTGGATCAAGTAGACAACGTTTCTGGTGTCGTCGCCCACAGTATGGGTGCGGCGGCCGTCCTCGAGAGCCAACATCCGCAATTAGATGACTTACCATTACTCTTGGTCGCGCCTGTGTTGAATTATCGTGAGAATCTGTATGCAACGGTGCGTCAGTCCGGATATTCACTCAAGCTGTTTGATGAAATTGTACAAGAAGTGGGGGAGCAGCATGGTTATCCGATCGAAACCATCGAACCCTTGACTAAACTCGGCGCGCGTCGTCATCAGGTGGTCATTGCGCATGACAGAAGCGATCGTTTTGCCTCGTTCAGCGTGACTGAAAAAGCAAACGACTATCAACATGTCTGCTTGCTGCCTACTGATGGGCTAGGGCATGGGCGGATTTTAAAAAGCGACGTGACTTTACAAGCGTTTACTGATCTTGCGGCTAAGACGGATCCAGCGGTACACAGTGTTGAGAGCGCAACGTCAAGTAGCGATATCGCAGCGCGGAAAAAAAACTGGCAGACAATTGAGACCAGCGCGTCAGCCATGGATGTGTAAGCCACCGGCAAATAATCTAAAAAAGGCACCGACGTCTGCGGTGCCATATGGGGTCTATAGTATGTGGCTTATAAAAAACGTATTACTCGCCAGCTATCTACTCGCCAGCTATCGACAAACGGGCAAACCGTATCCGAGGGGCGAAGAAGGCGCCATCGTAATTAGGCGTGACTGTGTTGCCAATCGCATCAATCTCATTGAGCATGGTATAGAAATTACCTGCCACTGTGATGCCACGCACGGGGCGAACACGTTTACCGTCACGGCACAAGAAGCCACTGGCTCCAAACGAGAAGTCGCCACTGATAGCATTCGCGCCAGAATGCACCCCTTGCAGCGAAACCAGTTCGAGATACTCGCCTCCATGCACTTCGGCACCACTTTGTTTGCCGGCGGCAATGAGGTCGTGACGTGAAGTGACATCTAAGCCGCCTTTCGGGCTGCGGCCGGCGTTGGCAGTGTGACGCACGCCAAAATGATGGGCCGTGGCGCTATTATGTAACAACCCAACTAATATGCCATTTTCAATTAGCGGCGTGTCGGTTGTAGCAAAGCCCTCGCTGTCAAAGGCTTTGCTGCGCATCCCGTCATCGATACGTGCGATATCGGTAATGGTCAGGGCTGGATCGGCAATCGGTTTTCCGATTTTTTCGCGCCATGGATTGGTACCCCGTTTGGCCGCATCCCCCGAAAAACAACTGCCAAATGCGCCCAGCAATTCGCTTAAACAATTATGTTCAAACACTACCGCATATTGACCGGTTTTGACTGGCCCACCCTCTAACAATGCATCAGCCGTGTCATAGGCTAAGCGGGTTGCATATGCTTGGTCGAGATCGGCAAAGCGGCGTGACACTGACGCCCCCAAATGCATCGATTGCTTGCCGTCGTGATTGAGCAGTGCTGCCGTGTAGCAGCTAAAACTCCGTTCGCGATGATAGCAGCGTGTGCCCAGGGTATTAGCCAGCAGCTGATACTGGGTTTGCTCACCGTAGCCATTGTAGGGCGCACCCGTTGCCCGTGGTTGATTGACCACGTCTTGCTCCATCGCCAGCGCTAATGCAATCTTATCTTCAATCGGCGTATTATCTGCTTGAAACAAAGTGGGATCTTGGCTATCGATCTGCTGCCCTTCGGCGCGAATTTTCTGGTCAGGGTCGGCTTTGGTAAAGCTCGCATTCGTTAGCGCGGCATTGACCATGCTGGCAAGGCTGTCGCTATCTAGCGATTCGGAATAACTGGTGGCAACTTGGTCACCTTGGATCACACGTACGCCAATCACTTGGCCCGCGGTGACTTTGTGCTCGGACAGATCGCCTTGATCCGCCTTCAATGACAAGCTTTCACTGGCGTTGGCAATGACGTCTGCATGGGCCCCTTTTGCCTGAACGAGTGCTAATACCTGATCGACGGCATCGCTTAGGGTTGCTTTCACGTTTTGCTCACTCATGCGTTACCGCCTCCTACTAGGATGTTGTCGACTTTAAGTGCGGGCTGACCCACAGTCGTCGGTACGGCACCACTCACAGAGCCACACATACCCGCGGCGAGGGCGAGATCCTTACCAACCATGCTAATTTCTTTAAGTACTTTCGGACCGGTGCTGATTAACGTTGCGGACTTGAGTGGTGCGGTGATTTGGCCATCTTCTACCAAATAGGCTTCTTGCACCGCGAAGTTAAACTCGCCGGTGCCGGGCTGTACTGAACCACCACCCATTTTTTTAGCATAAATGCCGCGCTCCATGGAGCCAATCATCTTATCAAGATCATCATTACCCGGCTCGATAAAGGTGTTCCGCATCCGCGAGGTCGGCGCGAACTTGTAAGACTCACGACGGCCTGAGCCGGTGCGTGCATAACCGGTTTTCAGGCTGCCCATATGATCGACCATAAACGAGGTGAGCTTACCGTCTTTGATAAGCTGGGTATGCTGAGTCTCCATACCTTCATCATCGATGTTAATTGAGCCCCATGCGTTGGCTAAGGTGCCATCATCGACGGCGCTAACCACTGGGCTAGCAATCATCTCACCCATTTGATCATGAAACACCGAGGCTTGTTTGGCTACCGAGGTGGTTTCTAGTAAATGGCCACAGGCTTCGTGGAAAATGACCCCACCGAATCCATTTCCAATAACCACGGGCATTTCACCAGAAGGACAGGTTTGGGCGCCGAGTTTGGTTAATGCTTGACGTGCAACGCGTTCGCCCATCGCCACGGGATCAATATCGTGATGAAATTCCCAGCCAGTGAGTGCGCCAGGGGCATCAAAGCCGGTCGATTGCTCTTTTCCATCGGTGGCAACCGCGGTTGCAGCAATCCGAGTGTAATGACGTGTATCGCTAACGTGCAACCCGCGAGAGTTAAAGATCTCAATCTGTTGTTCACGTTGGCCGACGCGACCAATAATTTGTGTGATTTTTTCACTTTCGGCGCGTATACGTTGGTCTACGTGGCGTAAAAAATCGACTTTATCTGCCACATGCTGGTCACGAGATAGAGGTTCAGACACAGGATGTTTGTCATTTAAATGCGACAAATTAAGGGGGCCAGCAGCGGCAATTTGGTCACGCTTATCACGCGCGCAAAGTAAACTGGTCACTTTTTTAAGCTGTTCTTCATCGCGACTATTGGTATAGCCATAAAGGACCTTATGACCGAAAAACAAACGGATACCAATTCCAAAATCAATCCCTGAACTGACTTTATCCACCTCACCAGACAATAACTCGACGTTGCCCGAGTGGTGGTGCTCGACAAAGAGCTCGGCGAAATCTGCGCCCATAAACATGGCGTGATCAATCACCGATTTTGCCGTTGATGGATTCAGCATACTTCCTCCTAAGAAGTGTGTTAGCGAATCTTTTATTCTACCCAATAGCGCCAAGTGCTCCATCTAAATCTAATGAGCCTAAGCGAAATTAATTTAGGTGGTGGTGAAAGGCGCACCACCACGAAGTGGTGGCTTTAATCAAACCCTTCTTGCTGATCTAGGTATTGCTTCACAATCTCAAGTGGCGCACCTCCGCAACTAACCAGACAATAACTTCTGCTGTAAAAAACTGGCTTCCAGTAAAACTTACCCAAGTACTCAGAAAACTCCTTTCTAACAAGTCTTGATGTGGAAGTTTTTAAGCTGTTCACCATTTTGCTTGGTTGTATTTTGGGGTTCGCAGAAATCAAAAGGTGAAGATGATCTGGTTCACCGTTGCACTCCAAGAGTTCACAACCCCAAGTTTCCAGTAATCTTTTATACTGAGACTCTAAGTACGCAGCAACTTCTGGCGTGATACAATGACGGCGATATTTAGTCACAAGAACTAAATGGTAGTGAATGTTATAAACGCTGTGATAAAGCGTGTTTAGAGCTTGTTTTTTCATAATAACTAAATATAATCAGTTGTATGAAAAAAGCAATCCGTAAAGTCACATTCAAATTAAAACCATCTGCTTCTCAAGAAGAATCGCTGATGGATTTGTTTGTGCATCATCACCAGTTGTACAACTGGGCTTTACGTGATCGCATCGAAACTTACCGCAATTCTGATTATGGCCTTAGCTTTTCAGAGCAGTGCAAAATTAATACTCTCTGGCGCAACACTCGCAAAGCGCATGGCATTTTCAATGCCAATGCTCAGAGTGAACAAGTCACATTAAAGCGGGTTGCACTGGCATTTGACGGGTTTTTTCGCCGTTTAAAGAAAGGTGATAAGAAAGCTGGCTTTCCACGATTTAAGCCATTTCAACGATTTAAAGGCTGGGGTTACAAAGCGCATGGTGATGGATGGAAACTTCACCTAAAAGAGAAAAAACATGGCGCAGTTTATCTGGCTAATGTCGGCATCGTTAAGATCCGAGGCAAAGCCAGAAACGCTGGCGGTAAGCCAAAAACTGCCGAGATCATTCGCAAGAATGGTGAGTGGTTTATCTCGGTTTCAATGGAATACGATTCCATTGAAAGACAGTGTGGCACTAAAGCCATTGGTCTTGATTGGGGTGTTTCTCATTATTTTTCGACCATCGATCAAGATGGTCATTTTGAGCAAGTCGAAAACCCTCGCTACCTGAGAAACAGCAAAGATCAACTAGCGTCTTTGCAACGCGACCTTGCGTTAGCAAAAAGGGGGACTCGCGCCCATCGCAAACTGAAGCACAGAATTGCTAAATTGCACCAAAAAATCGCCCGTCAACGACTCGATTTTACTCATAAAGAAACTGCAAAGTTAGTGAAAGTGGCGGCATTAATTGCCACTGAAAAACTAACCGTTAAGAACATGACCAGCACCGCCAAAGGGACTGCTGAGAAGCATGGGAAGAACGTAAAACAAAAGGCTGGCTTGAATCGGGAAATCCTGAATACCGCGCCAGCCATGACTCTTAATTTGCTGTCCTATAAAGCGGAAGAAGCTGGTAGCGAATACGTTGAAGTACCAACAAAGCAAGTTAAGCCAAGTCAAACCTGCCCAGACTGCGGAGCTAAGAAGAAAAAAACCTTAGCTGATCGCTGGCACTCATGCGATTGTGGCTGTGAGAAGCCCCGAGATGTAGCCAGTGCGCAAGTTAATTTAAACTGGGCGTTAGGTATTCAGGCTGGGAACCAGCCTAAAGAGGCAGCTTAGGCTTTCTTTTTGAAACTCCTTCAAAACGCGCAGCGTTTAGTGGGAGTTGTTCATCAAGCTTTTATCAGCAATGATCACCACGTTCAGTGAGTGCATGATATTTCATCACTTTCTGTGTAATTGACTGGATGGGAAATGGGGCTTTTCAGTGCATGATTACCAATAGGCGACGACTTTTTCGCGATCCGTTACACTACGTCGATGCAGATAACGAGCAGGATAAAGCAATGAGTCACGTAGCAGCCAACATCATCACTGGCTTTCTTGGAGTGGGCAAAACGACTGCCATTCGTCATTTGCTGGCGAATAAACCTGAGCAAGCGCGCTGGGCGGTATTGGTCAATGAGTTTGGTGAAGTGGGTGTCGATGGTGCGATCCTCTCTGAGCAAGGTGCGCTGGTGAAGGAGGTGCCGGGGGGATGCATGTGCTGTGTCGCTGGGTTGCCTATGACGGTAGGCTTGAATACGCTATTAGCGCAAAAGCCGGATCGAATTTTAATTGAGCCGACAGGGCTGGGTCATCCTAAGGATATTATCGGTAAGCTTACCCAGCCGCCTTTCGATACCCATTTGTCGCTACACGCGACGATGACCTTGGTGGACCCGCGTTGCATTGACGATGTGCGTTATCGTGAAAATCAGAATTTTCACGATCAAATCGCGTTAGCGGATGTGGTGATCGCCAACAAGCTCGATCAGTGTACTGAAGGGCAAATCGCAACGTTTTATGATTATGTCGCGGCGTTTGATGGCAAGAAAAGCTTGGTGACTGGCGTTGAACACGGCGCGCTCGAGACGGCATGGCTTTCGCTACCTCGGCAAGATCGCAAAGCGCATTATCACCATCATCACAGCAATGCTGAGCCGATGACCACGCTTGCGTTGGGTCCAGATGACATTTTTACCCGCAAAGAAAATCAGGGGCAGGGCTATGTCAGTTGTGGTTGGTTATTTGCCGCGCACTGTTGTTTTCCCTTTGATGCCTTGTATGGGTTATTTAGCAATCTCAATGCTCAGCGAATCAAGGCGGTGGTAAACACCGAAGAGGGATTTTTTGCGTTTAACGTTGCCAATCAGGTTGTCACCGTCACACCCATGTCGATTGAAACGGCAGAGTCACGGATTGAGGTGATTGATATCCAACCCTTACCGTGGGATGAGTTAGAAACCATCTTGCTTTCGTTTCTCGAGCCGCCGGCCGAATAAATCACGCCGTTATAGAAAATGACAATAAAACCGGTCAGTATCACTGACCGATTTTTATCGACGTTGACGATGACGTTGGGTTAGCTGGCGTATTTCGCTGTGAGTACTTGCCAGCTGCGTTTTTGTTGATGAAAACGCAGTTTCAAATCTTGATATTGCTGACTTAACTCGGCCTTTTCTACTTTTTCGCGGAATTTATCGCGTTCAAATGCCAGTAATTGTTTTTTGAGCGTGTAGTAATCAGCCATCTTCGCCACCAAGGTATCGTATTCTTGTTGTAGAATTTGCAAGCGATGCGCGGCATTGGGCTTATTGCTTAGCTTTTGCGTTGCACGCTGAAGCTGCATTGTCGCCCGTGCTTTTTCTATCTTTTCTTCCGGCGTAACACGCAGCTTTTCAGCCAACCCAAGCCAAGAGGCCGTTTTAATTAACCACTTCGTTGGATCAAATTGCCACCAGCGAATGCCGTTGCGGTAATCATTCTCAAAGATGTGATGGAAATTATGGTACCCCTCACCAAAGGTCATAAAGGCTAAAACACCATTATCGCGGGCTGTATTCTTCTCGGTATACGGTTGACTTCCCCATACGTGGGCCAAGGAGTTAATGAAAAACGTTGTATGGTGGCTGAGCACTAATCGTGTGAAGCCGACCAGTAAAATGGCCCCCCACACATCGCCGTGAATCACGCCAAACGCGATAGGAAAACCAAAGTTGGTTGCCAGTGTCAGGGCCAAGTAGTGCTTGTGCTGCCACATCACGATCTTGTCTTTTTGCAAGTCACGACAATTGCTGTAATCACCATAACGGTCGGGATGATATTCACGTAACATCCAGCCTAGGTGCGAGAACCAAAAGCCGCGTTTCGCCGAGTAAGGGTCGACATCGTTGTCATCTACGTGACGATGGTGAATACGGTGATCGGATGACCAATGAAGGGCACTGTTTTGGAGTGCAAACGCGCCCCCAATGGCAAAAATAAACCGCAGGACCGGATGGGCTTGATAAGTTTTGTGGGCCCATAAGCGGTGATAGCCTGCCGTTATCGACAGCCCACAAAAACTAAAGGCGACAATCAGTGCGGTGATCTGCATCCAATCGAAACCATGGTGCCAAGCCCAAAGCGGGGTGCCAATGACTGCGATGAAAAACGTGAGCGTAAATACGCTGATATTTAGCCAAATCAAACGTGGTTTTTGTGGCGGTGAGGTTGTCGTTTTGGTTTCCATAACTCTTATCTTTATTTAAGCGTACACTTGTACGCTAGAATAGATGGGGGTCATCAATTGGTCAAGGCCTCGTCATCCCCTTTGTGCGCAAAATTGTTTCTGGGTTTGTCATCGAAAGATTAATGATTGAAATGGCTATACTTAGGTAAACATGGGAAAGCGTTGGGAGGATGCCATGGCCTATTCGCTCGTTGGCGTTGTTGGTTTGACGCTTTTTTGATTTTTATAGTTTTTAGGATGTGTGCCGATATGTATACGTGTTCCTTATTCACGAAAGGTTAGGAAGTATGATGTCCTATCCGGCCATACCGCACTTTGTGAAGGCGATGGGCCACCGTGTGGTGAGTTACATCTTGAATGTCACAGAGGCCGAAGGCCGCTTAATTTTAATGCAGAAACTCGGACTAAGCCGGATCCAGCGAGACACGCTGAACCAGTATATCGAGCTGTGCCGTCAGCTACGGGTATCCGCGGTCGACCAGGGAGAAAGTGAACAATCTTTTTTTTATCGCCTCCCCCATGTGATGCAAAATGGTCGTCATGTCTTTAATGTGTGGCGGGCACAACAAGGGGGAGAGCTCGCCACGCGGATCACCACCGCCGACCCCTTGACCAGTGCATTTTGCCAACTGGCCGGTGAGCTGTATCCCTTGTTTCTGATTAAGGCGGGACAACGCCCGCACCTTTTTTATCGGGGAGCAGGTTACCTGACCGCAGCTATTGAGCAATTCCCTATCAGTAAGTTGGTGCAAAAGCGGATGGCGGCCGATCCTGCCTTATCAAGATTATTCACCACCACTGGCAAAGAGCCACAACAAACGTGTGGTGACTATAAAGATGCCACCGGACATCGCGGCATGGTGAGTTTAGCCAGTCTCCCTGTCTCCATTTTGGTCAATAGTTATGACTTAATGCGGATACGTGGCGTGGTCAGTGCTGACCGTTTCGTGACTACCGTCCAAGAGATGTTAGACATGGCACGCAGCCTTGCCGATGGTGAGGTCGCGCATATTCCCATGTTTGTAGGATTTCGTAATGCGGCGCTCACGAATTTGGCCGAACTCGATACCAAATGGGGCAGTGTACGGCGCTACACCCCGGGTATTGCTGAATATGTCTTACAAGCGGCGGGGCTGATGGCGAAGCGCCGGAATAATGGCTTTATGTTAGAGTCTGGCTACGCATTTGCGATCAACTTTGGCGACTTTCTTGAAGACGATGATTGGCCCGAGGAGGTTCTGGATGCCGAGGGCGAGCAGCAAACTACCGAGCTGAATATCATTTTATGCATGGCGCTTTGTTATCTTGGCCAACATAAGGCATTTGTCGCGCCAGAGTGGGTGTGGCGTATTGATCCATTTTCATTGGACAACCGACGACAAGATTTTAGCACCGTAGCGGAAACCAGCGATCCTGTGGCAATTGGTGATGAAGACTTAGTGGATATTGAGCGTTGGAGCATGCTGGTGGATGATACCGATTCCAGCGGGATTCGATTGGCCATGTCTCGCCTCTATGCGGCAGCAAAAAAACCGGTCACACAAGATGCCTTGATGGATGTGATTATTGCGTTACGCAATATATTTGCTGCCAGTGAAGACATTGTCCCGATAAAAGCGGCGCTGACGCATATTATCGAGCAAGAGACGGACCTTGCTATGATTGATCAGCTTGCCGAGGATTGGCGTGCCTTGTTAACTGGGGAGTTTGATGACGATCCTGAGACCATCCGTGAAAAAGTCTATCAATGCGTCCAGCTGTGTTTAACCTGTTTACGTCATTTCTACGTGCATGCCCCGATGCTGATGACTCGCCCCGACCGGCTGAGCTATCTGTGCGAACACGATGTCACGCAATCAAACGTGAATCCTTAGCGATCTCAAATAATCTCAGTGATTTTTACGGGTTCGACCTCATACCTGGCGAACTTGGTTTATGCTTACAGTGATCACGCTGCCATAGTCTCAGCTAAGAAGTCGAAAAGGAGAGGCTTTTGACCAAACAAATATTGATCACCGATGATTCTGCCCTGGCGCGCAAACAGCTATCTCGAACCTTGCCTCAAGACCTCGATGCTGACGTGCACTTTGCTGAAAACGGTAAAGTGGCACTCGACGTGCTCAACAGTCAGCCGATTGACATCATGTTTCTAGACTTGACCATGCCAGAATTAGACGGTTATCAAACGTTAGAGGCTATGCAAAAAGCGGGCATGACCACTCCGGTTGTGGTGGTGTCGGGTGATATCCAGCCATTAGCACAGCAGCAAGTGTTGGAGCGAGGCGCGAAAGACTTTGTTAAAAAGCCGATTAGTCGCGAGCGGGTCGATGCGTTAATCAAAGCCTATTTGCCTAATACATCCACTTTAGATACCCAGCGTGCGCAAACGTCGCACGAAAAACTGAGCCGTCGTGATATTTATATGGAAGTCGTGAACATTGCCATGGGCCAGGCGGCGGATAAACTCGCCCGGCACTGCGGTGTGTTTGTCCATATGCCTTTGCCGCAAGTCAATGTGTTTGAGGTGACTGAATTAACCATGACGATTCGCCATCTGGCCCAGTCCAACACCATGAATGGAGTGTGCCAAGGCTTTAGTGGTGAAGGGATCGCTGGTGAAGCGCTGATGTTGATCAGTGACTCGAGTATTACTGAAATGATCCAACTGCTCGACTACCCAGACGACGGATCGGTGGATAATGAATTAGAGCTCCTTGTGGATGTGAGCAACATTTTAATCAGCGCTTTTCTCCGCGGACTGGGCGATCAGGCGGCGTTAGAGTTTTCGCAAAGCTATCCGGCCTTACTTGGACAACATGCTGACGTTGACCAATTGATCTCGGCGATGAAGGGTTCATGGAAGCGAACAGTGACCATTGAGGTCAGTTATCAGATTGATGGTACCGAGATAAAATGCGATCTTCTATTGCTGCTGTTGGATGAATCACTACCGCTACTGGATGCCAAGTTAGCGTACCTGATGGATGAGGAGTAATGGAATGAGCACACAAGATTTTGATCAATTCCATTGGATGCTAGATATGGTGCAGCATATCGATATGGGATTAATCGTACTCGATCGCGATTTTCACATCCAAATGTGGAACGGATTTATGATCCACCATAGCGGCAAACATGCGAAAGATGTACAAGGTCGTTCGCTGTTCGACGTGTTTCCCGAGATCAATGCGTCCTGGTTTCGCGCCAAGTCTCAGCCGGTTTTCGAATTACGGTGTCGCAGTTTCATTGTTTGGCAACAGCGACCTTATTTGTTTCGCTGCCGTCATGTGCGCCCGATTACCGGACAGTTACCGTTTATGTACCAAAATATCACCATGCATCCGATGGCCAATACGCGTGGTGAAGTGAATCATATGTTTATTTCGATTCAAGATGTGACCAATGAGGCATTAGCGAGTCAAAGCCCTAAAGCTATAGCGTCATCATAGAGTAAGTACTGCGCGTCATCATAGCGAAATTACTGGTTGCGACTCGATTTTTTAGATAAGGCTTATTTTTGTTTTTGAGGTGGAGCGAGCTTTTAAGGTCAAATCGTGTCTCGTTTGGGATCACAGTACGCAAAAATGCCGCCGTTTAATGTCCTTTTTGCATAATACATGGCGGCGTCCGAGCAACTTAATAACGACTCAAACGATTCACCATGTTCAGGGTAACAGGCAATACCTATGCTCGCTGAGAGTGTGACTTCTTGATTGTTATTGACATGAAAGGGCTGGCTTAAACCGGCAATTATTTTTTCAGCCACGCGCCCCGCGTCATCTGGATGGCTGGTGTATTCGAGCAATACGGCAAATTCATCGCCACCAAGGCGAGCAAGCGTATCAGAATTGCGAATACTACTACTCATGCGTTTTGTGGTTTCCACGAGTACGCTGTCACCTGCGTCATGGCCGTAGGTATCGTTAATTGCTTTAAAGCCGTCTAAATCAATAAAAAGTAAAGAAAAGTGCGCACCTTGCTGCCGAGCTTGGACCAGTGCTTGGTCGGCGCGTTGTTTGAATGCCATTCGATTGAGGGCACCTGTTAAGGTATCTGTATGGGCCATGTGTTCAAACTGCAGGTACAAACGCTTGGTTTCGTTAATATCCTGGTGTGTACCAACCATCCGGACTGGATTATGGCTCCGATCCCACTCCATCACCTTGCCTTTCGATAATATCCAGACCCAGAAACCCTCTTTATGCAGCATTCTGAACTCACATTCATAGTTTGGCGTTAAGTCACCAAAGGCTGAATGTATTCTCTCTTGAGCATGGACATAGTCTTCGCTGTGACAGAGTGACTTCCATGTTTCTATCGTGATCGGAGCAAGCGCTTTTTGGCTGTATCCGATGATTTCGGCCCAGCGATCATTCACTACCAGCTGACCACTCGGGACGTGCCACTCCCACGTGCCTACATGTGTACCACGGATAATTTCATCGAGACGACCACGTTCAAGTTGTAACTCATATTCGGTGCGGCGTTTTTTGCGTAACACCAGCCACATCGTGGTCAACATCACACCGAGAAAGATAATAACCAGTGAAGTCGCAATCAGTTGGTGGTCTGTGCGTTTTTCAAGCTGTTGAGTTTGTTCATCAACCATGTGCTCTAGACGATTTTGGTAATGCCACAAGGATTCTTGTGTGGCGCGAAATTCACTGATGTCGGTGACGATAGAAAAAAGCACTGGACTGCCGCGATAAGAAACCGGAACCGATGAGACTTTAACGGTACGGGTTGAGCCATCGGCTAACTGGTGACGGAACACAAAATAACGACGTTTTTCTAATGCTGCCAGCTTTCGTTCTTCTGCAACCGATTGAGGGGATAAATCGTTAATCTCTGTGATGTTCATTTGCGCCAGCGTATCACGCGAATACCCATAAAATTCGCTGGCAGCTGTGTTAGCAGCAAGAATATCGCCTTTATCAGGATCGATTAGCATCATGACCAGTGCATGTTTTTCAAACATCTGATCAAATAAATCTGCATGGGGTTGTGACGTTGCTAACGTAAACGGCGCCCATAGCATGCAAATCAAAAAGATGAAAGACTGCTTAATCACACAGAATCACTACCCACTAAAACCTAGGCTAAGCGTAACACAAAGGTTAATGATTTGTGTGACAAGGGTAGGGGTTACTGTGCTTCATCGATTATCAGTCACGATAGATAGTGCCTTTGTGAGTGAATTCACTTTGTTAATACAATGTTTGCATATGATTAGTTTGTACGCGGGCGTTGGCACTGGGCTGTCATACGGTGAGGGACGTTAGGCAAGCGAGACACACCTGACTCGAGTGCTTTTATGCGAGTGTTGGGAGACGGATGCGTCGAGAGCAGTTCGGGTGGTGCGCCATCAGACGCTTTGGCCATATTGCGCCATAGGTCGACACTGGCACTCGGATTGAAACCGGCTTGATGCATCAGCTGTAGGCCAATTTTATCCGATTCTGATTCTTGCGCGCGGTTATAGGGCAGCAAAATACCGACTTGCACACCAAGTCCTAAACCTGCCATTGCCATGGCGGCATGAGGGCTATCTGATAGAGACATACCGGTAACCGTTAGGCCCAGTGCGGCAAGTTGAGAGCGAGAAAGACGTTCATTACTATGATCGGCTAACACATGACCAATTTCATGACCAATAACCGCTGCTAATTGATCGGGCGTCTCTGCGACATTGAGTAGGCCGGTATAGACGCCTACTTTTCCGCCTGGTAAAGCAAACGCATTCACTTGCTCACTGTCGAACACCACCACCTCCCATTCGGAAAAATTTGATTGAGGCGGAACCACTTTTAAAATCGCTTGGGTCACGCACTGTACGTACGTATTCACGGCTTTGTCCTGACTGATTGGCTGGGATTGCTTCATTTCCTCAAATGAACGCTGGCCTAGGTCAGCCATTTGATTGCCAGAAAAGAGCAAAAGCTGATTCCGGCCTGTGGGTGAATTTGAGCAGGCTGTAAGTGTGAGAATGAAGCAGATAGACAGAATGACTGTGTGGGCCGYGCGTCGCATGATTGTTTCCTGTATCGTTTTACCTAACATGGGCGTGACCGAAGCATGCCGTGAACGGCGCTCAGTTAGTACAGGTAATGTACTGTCTTATCGCCCCGGCGTCTACGGTGCTGCTTTCTTCGTGTTGCGCTAGTCGACGTTGATCATCAGGGCAACCGTTAGCGGTTATTGAATGAATAATAGGTGAGACATGGTGAGCATTTGGAAAAAAGACATGTCGCTCGCGGGGCTAAATGCCTCATCGGCGAATACCTTGGTTGAGCATTTAGGGATTATTTATACGGCGTTTGATGACAACAGCTTAACAGGCACCATGCCGGTTGCCGCGCATACGCATCAACCGCTGGGCATGTTGCACGGCGGTGCGTCGGTGGTGTTGGCTGAAACTTTGGGATCACTCGCCGCTAATATGTGTGTGCCTGAAGGGAAATACTGCGTCGGCCTCGATATTAACGCCAATCATTTACGCGCGATGCGACACGGCACAGTGACCGGGGTCGCACGCCCGATTCATCTTGGGGCAACCACGCAAGTTTGGAGTATTACCCTCCAAGATGAACGCGGCCGCGATATATGCGTGAGCCGTCTTACGATGGCGGTGCTGACWGAWAAAGCACACCGATAAAAGCAGACGCCGTGCAAGTCTGTGGGTAGCCTTGCACGGTTTTAGGGAAATCCCAAGTGTCAGTTACTCGTGCGAAGCCGTGACTTCATAGCTGGTAAATTTACGCACATTGATCACGCCAGTATCGAAAATCAAATATTGGCCCTTTATTCCTTTCAATATACCGCTTACGTGCGGATTTTTATCAAAGTTGTGGGAGCTTATCTTGGTTGGGTGTTCAGTGACAGGGTAACTAAATGTCAGTGCGTCTTGCTCAGCCGGCACAATGGCATCTTGACCAAATTGTAAACGGATATCAGCAAGCTCGGATGCAATGGCCTGGGTGAGGCGTTCCGCTTCTGTTGGTAAATCAAGTACGTCGTTGTCCCCCTTTAGAATCGCACGCCAGTTAGTCTTGTCGGCAACGTGTTTAGCGATTGCCACCTCAACCAGGCCAGATACATGGCGGGTTTTCACACGGAAGATTGGCAAGGCCTGCGTGGCGCCTTGATCATGCCAGCGGGTTGGCATTTGGTTCGCGCGTGTGATCCCGACTTTTAGCCCAGACGTGTTGGCGAGATACACGATGTGGTCGGTCATGCAAAACTGCTCGCCCCATTCAGGCTCCCGGCATGTCCCTTGTGCATAATGACAGGTTTCAGGCTTCATAATACACATGTCACAGCGCGCTAGCTTCTTCATGCAGGGATAACAGTGACCTTGTGAATAGCTTTTTTTGGTTTTTCGACCACACGCATCACAAAAGATATTGCCAGTGTGTGTCAGGGTGAGCGTGTGGCCCAGTAGCGGGTTAAGGTGTAGTTCTTGCTCACCGACACGGAGAAAATACTGCACGGATGCGCCTGCTTCGGTGCGCATTTTATTTAAGGTTCCAATCACAACATTGCTCTTATCGTTATAAAGTGCAGAAGTGTAACAAAGGAAAGCCTAAAGCGTTAGGTAGGTCGACGCTGGGACGCACTCGTACCTACCTCTCTTATCATTCCATGCTTATCCGAGCCGATTCTCAAAGCGTTTTTGATTGTCAGTAGTGAACTCACGGTAGAGGGTCACCGACACGATCAATACCTCTTTGTGGGTATCTTCACTGACTTGGTTAATCACAAAGTAGTCAGCTTCTTCTTCTTTGACTCCACGCTCAACAAGACGAAGTACATCGTCTTGAATATTGCCCTCGATCTCGACATTCGCTGTTTTTTCGAAGTCACCAAAATCAAGGGTTGATTTGGCTATCAGTTCGGGGGCCGCAAGGGCTTGAAAAGACAGAAAAGAGGCGCATAACAGCACCGCAGAGAGAGCTTTTTTCATAATATATCGACACGTCGGTGGATTTGCTGACAACGTAACAAGGGTAGGATGACGCGTTGTCAGCGTGAAGTTAAATTAACGCTGAGGCAATCAGACTAGCGTGTGGCGTCTTCAATATCATCACTAAAGACATCATTGTGGCCCGCTATGTTGGGGCGATGATACGCCGATGTATCATCAAGATAATCGGCTAACAGGTCATCATCTGTTGGGATAACCTGATGCTGTAAACTGTTCATTTTTTCTCCTTGAGTGATCGTTAACCCATCACATATAGCAAGGCTAACGGCTCACTGTGTCAATACCATGACATTCCTAGCGGCATTACGACCTTCTCAACCTTTTGCGATTGGGTCAATCTATTTCGACGCCGACTCAATGTCGAAGTGCGCAACAATCGGGCAGTGGTCGCTGAGCCGGTATGTCATTACCTTGTGGTAGTCAAACTGATACTGAAAACTGTACTGCCATTGGGCTGCAAGAGGCTCAGAGACCAAAACATGATCCACTAAGCGGCTGTACATCACCTGGTTCCAGGTTTGAGTACGCCAGTTGTAACGACGTGCTTTACAGCGTGCTCGCACGTTTTTGGTGACGTTGACGATGTTGGGGGGATTGGCCTCGATTTCAAGGCGATGAGCGTTAAATGTATGCCAAAATGGATCATTATTTTCCCCGATGTAGCGATTAAAGTCGCCGGCAATGATAACGTTTTTATCATCACGATCCGCGAGCCATTCCGCGAGCGCTCTGAATTGTTGACTCAGTTTTTTACAGCTGCTTGTGCCTTGGCGTTGGTGAAAACATCCCGACTTGAGATGAACGGATAACAAGTGAATAGGTGCATGGCCAGGAGGCGTGACCACCACATAGGCGCCATAACGCAAAGAAGGGGGTCCAAACAGTCCGGGTAAGGCAATCTCACGAAAATCCTTCCGATCGTCCACCTGCCAACCTTTGCGCACGGCGATGCCAGTCAGCTGCTGACTGTGAGAAGAGGATTTGAGTGCGGCGTAACGGTCGGAAAAGTAATAGTTATATTTTTCTTTTGGTACCACACGGGCTAGCGCCTCAGGGCTATCGACCTCCTGAAATGCCAACACGTCTGGAGAGATCTGCGCCAATATGGCCGCGAGTTGTAGGTAATCCTCTTCATGGCGAATACCAGCCCGTTGATCGGTCTTTAAGGTTAGCCATTCAAAATTCCATGTTGCTACCGTGAGTGCATAGCTTGGGGCAACATATAGCCCTAGCAGCACCAACAGTCCGACGCGTCGAAGCACGATTGCCCCTTACCTTAATCATTTGCTTTTCACCGTGATCCTACTGCAAATATTCAACGTGTAGGTGAGTTCGCGATCAAATTGCGGACAAGGTTTGATTTTCGCTAAYAATTGCAACAATACAGATCAGCAAACTGGAGAACAGATAGGCGTTTAAACGGCCGACTTTGGTTATTCGAAAGTTCGATGATCTGAGTCAACACAATCGATCCCGCATTTGCTATCTAATGCCACATCTTGTGTTTATGATGTTTTTATAATCCTATATATGGTGTGGAGGGCATATGCCAGCGGTAATTAAGCGCGACGGAACACGCGTCCCATTTGATGCAGATCGTATCGTTCAGGCGGTGACGTGTGCGCGAGAATCAGCGCAGTCGCTGCGTGACGTTGAATCATGCCCATTGACTGATGAGGCGATTCGTCGTTTAGCGGATACCATTGCGACGCAATTTGCTGGCGATGCCGAAGTAGATATCGATCACATCCAATATGCGGTAGAAGATGTGCTTATGGCTGGCCCGCATAAAGCGGTCGCGCGCGCGTACATTGAATACCGCCACGATAGAGACATTGCACGAGAGCGCCGAGGGCGATTGAATCATGAGGTACAAGGGTTGGTCGGTCAAACGAACACCGAGTTGCTGCATGAAAACGCCAACAAAGACAGCAAAGTTATTCCGACGCAACGCGATCTACTCGCGGGCATTGTGGCGAAGCATTACGCCAAACAGCACATGCTACCGAGCGCCGTTGTCCGCGCCCATGAATCCGGCGAAATTCATTACCACGATTTAGACTATGCGCCTTTCTTCCCCATGTTTAATTGCATGTTGATTGACTTAGCCGGCATGTTGCAAAAAGGCTTTAAAATGGGGAACGCAGAAATTGCCCCGCCTAAGTCGATTTCGACCGCCACAGCGGTGACGGCACAAATTATCGCGCAAGTGGCGAGTCATATATACGGTGGCACCRCCATCAATCGTATTGATGAGGTGTTAGCGCCTTACGTTGAAGCAAGCTACCAAAAACATTTACTTGTGGCGCGAGAGTGGGCCATTGCTGAGCCCGAGGCATATGCGCGAGCAAGAACCGATAAAGAGTGCTTTGATGCGTTTCAATCGCTGGAGTATGAGGTAAACACCTTACATACGGCCAATGGGCAAACCCCGTTTGTTACGTTTGGGTTAGGGCTCGGTGAATCATGGTCTGCGCGTGCAGTACAACGTGCTATTTTAGCCAACCGTATTGCCGGTTTGGGCGAAAATCGCAAAACCGCTGTGTTCCCTAAATTGGTCTTTTGCATTCGCGAGGGCTTAAACCGACAGCCTGACGATCCGAACTATGAGATCAAGCAACTTGCGCTTGAATGCGCCTCAAAACGAATGTATCCCGATATTCTCAATTATGACCAAGTTGTATCGGTCACCGGTTCGTTTAAAACTCCGATGGGCTGCCGAAGCTTCTTAAGTGACTATGAAGAAAACGGCGAATTGATCCATGAAGGGCGGAATAACTTGGGCGTGGTCAGTGTCAATTTACCCAGATTGGCGATTGAAGCAGAAGGGGATGAAGACGCCTTTTATGCGCGCCTCGATGCAACGTTAAATATTGCTCGTCAGGCACTCGATACTCGAATTGCGCGTTTTAAAGGGGTAAAAGCCCGCGTGGCGCCCATTTTATATATGGAAGGTGCATGTGGGATCCGCCTTAACCCAGATGATGAAGTCAGTGAGATTTTCAAACATGGCCGAGCATCGATTTCGCTAGGGTATATTGGCCTACACGAAACGATTAATGCCCTTTATGGCAGCACGCCGCATCTTTACGACAGCGTGGTTAAGCAAAAGAAAGCGAAAGCGATTGTCGCCTACTTGCATGATGCGACCGAGCGCTGGAAAGAAGAAACAGGCTATGGCTTTAGTTTGTATAGCACCCCGAGTGAGAACCTCTGTAGTCGTTTTTGCCAGCTTGATACGCAAGCCTTTGGTGTGCTTGAAGGGGTGACGGATAAGGGCTATTACACCAACAGCTTCCACCTCGACGTGGAAAAACAAGTCACACCTTACGATAAAATCGATTTCGAAATGGACTATCCACGCTTAGCCAATGGTGGCTTTATTTGCTATGGCGAGTATCCCAACATCCAGCATAATTTAGAAGCGTTGGAGAACGTCTGGGATTATAGCTACGATCGCGTGCCGTACTATGGCACCAATACGCCGATCGATGAATGCTATGAATGTGGGTTTACCGGCGAATTTGATTGCACCAGCAAAGGCTTTACCTGTCCGGCATGTGGTAATCACGACCCAGCGCGCGTGTCGGTGACTCGTCGCGTCTGTGGCTATTTGGGTAGCCCGGATACACGTCCATTTAACCCAGGTAAGCAGCAAGAAGTGATCCGCCGCGTTAAACATATGTAGGGAGTATATCGTGCATTATCACCAGTATATCCCGGTCGATATTGTCAATGGGCCTGGCACGCGCTGCACTTTGTTTGTCTCAGGTTGTGAGCATCAATGTCGAGGCTGTTATAACAAAGCCACATGGCCGCTGAAAAGTGGCCACCTTTTCACTGATGTGATTAAAGATCAGATCATTCGTGATCTTCTCGATACACGGATCCCGCGGCGCGGTTTATCGTTAAGTGGTGGCGATCCTTTGCATCCTGCTAACCTCGACAGTGTAAAAAAATTGTTACAAGAGGTGGTGTTAAGTGCCCCGGATAAAGACATTTGGTTGTGGACAGGCTACACGCTGGAACAATTATCCTCTGAGCAGCAAGAGGTGGTGGCGTTGATTGATGTGTTGATCGACGGCAAATTTATCCAAGCAGAGGCCGATCCAAACCTCGTATGGCGGGGGAGTGCCAACCAATGCGTACACTTTCTGTCCGAGCGTGCGCAACATCGACAAGAGAATCGCGGGTAAGAGGTTGCCAATTTTCCCGCATGGGGTAGGGTATAGCGTATCTTGAGCATCCAGGCTTAAAAGGACGTATTACTATGTTAGATCTGCTCTCGCCTGCCCAGCAGGATCCCATTCTCTCTTTGTCACTGGCTTATCGTGACGATCCGCGTGAGCATAAAATGGACTTAGGCATTGGCGTTTACCGTGATAGTCATGGTCAAACGCCAATTATGCAAGCCGTTAAAGCGGCACAACAATCCCTAGCGCAAACTCAGCAAACGAAAGCCTATGTTGGCCTGGCCGGCAATGAAAACTTCAACCAAGCTATGGTCGATCTCTTACTCAAAGGGACGGACGCATATGACCGTTGTGCCGCCGTGCAAACACCAGGCGCAAGTGGGGCGCTGCGTATGCTGGCCGATCTGATGAATCTCGCGAAGCCGGTGACCACCGTATGGTTGACAGACCCCAGCTATGTGAATCACAAGCCGGTGATGGAAGCGGCAGGCCTGACGGTGAAATTCTATCCGTATTTTAATCGTGAGACCAAAATGGTGGATGCCGATGCCATGCTGAATGCCTTATCACAGGCGGGCGCCGACGATGTGGTATTGTTACACGGTTGTTGTCATAACCCCACAGGTGCTGATATAAGCCTGAAGGAATGGGAAGCGATCACAGAGCTTGCAAATCGCAACGGATTTACCCCCTTTGTTGATATTGCCTATCAAGGCTTTGGTGATGGGGTAGAAGAAGATGCTCGGGGTTTGCGTCTTTTAGCCGATAATGTTGAAGAGCTATTAATTGCGACATCTTGCTCTAAGAGTTTTGGCTTGTATCGAGAACGTACAGGCGCGGCGATTGTGGTGGGTAAATCTGCCCAAGAAGCGCAGAATGCGAAAGGGCGCATCATGCAACTGGCGCGCAGCACCTATACCATGCCACCGGATCACGGTGCCGCAATTGTCGAAACCATTTTGACGGATGATGCGCTTACGCAGCAATGGCGCAATGAAATTAAAGCCATGAACACCCGCATTAATGCCTTACGAGAAGGCCTGACGTTAGCCCTTCGCGATCGCACAGGTGACGGTTATTTTGATTTTATCCAACACCATCGTGGCATGTTTTCCGTACTTGGTTTGACTGGTGAGCAGATCCATCAGTTGCGAGACAAACACGGCGTCTATGCGGTAGGAGATAGCCGGATAAACATTGCTGGCCTGGCAGAGCGACATATCGATAGGTTGGCCGATGCGCTGGTGGATGTGACGTCATAAACAATGATAATTACATAAAGGCATTAGCATACGCCCGTTGTACTTCGGTACGACGGGTTTTTTATAATCGTGCACACATAATGTGATGCTCCCCCACGCTTTTCTTGGTACACAAAAGTATGGTGATGTGAGTAGCTGAGCTGTTCGTAAATAGGGAATATTTTCATGCAACCGACTCGATCACCGTTTGCCACCATACAAGGTCGATACAGTATCGGATTGATCGTCTTTTTACTGATCGCGACGATCCTGACTGTTTTTAGCATACAGACATGGATTGCACCGACGCTAAAAAAAGAGGGAGAAGAAAGACTTAAGCTTAACCTGAATGAAGTGGGTCGCGATATTACCTTCGCTCTTCGTGAAGTAAAAGCGCAGCAGCGCGCCATTACGCAACTTATCCCAACCTTAACCAGCGCCYAAATCGATACCCAACTACCGCACCTTATTGATCAGTACGGCAACCCTCTGGTATTTGGAGGCGGTATATGGCCACTACCTAATAAACGCCTCGCGGGCGTTGATCGCGCCTCTACCTTTTATCACCGTGATGACAGCGGACAATTAGTTGAGAATACTTACTGGAATAGCGACGAGGCCCCAAATTATTACACCCAACCTTGGCATCGTGCGGGTCAAAATGCGCCTCGGGGAGCATGCGTTTGGGCCAATGCTTATAAAGATGGTGCCAGCGCTCAGCCTCGTACCAATTGTGCCATGGGGATTTATCAGCAAGGCAATTTATATGGTGTAGCAACCATTGATGTCACGCTTGGTTTTTTTAATCAATTGGTCGCGGAAAAGCAAAAAGCCTTAGATGCCAACATTGCCATTGTGGAATCCGATGGCAAGATCCTTAGCCAAAGCCGTGGTGGTTTCACGCGTGACGATGTACTTAAATCGGTCTCACGTTTCAACACGCCTTTCGCCAAGGCTATTGATACGGCTCTAAATCAACAGACGCAGCGTTTGATCTTTGAAGGTAAAGACCAGGAGCAAACTTTATTGCTGTCGCCAGTCTCTGGTACGCCATGGACGCTGGTCGTTGCCAAGCCAACCTCGGCACTCACGGCGTTGAGCGATAAAATTCTCACCACCCTTGCTTGGATCCAGTTACCTCTGATCGGCTTATTGCTCGTGGTCATGCTCATTGCGTTTAAACGACTTCATGGCCGATTTGCGACATTTAAGCAAAATGTGGATAGCTTATCCTCAGGCGATGCGGATCTCACACTACGATTGCCGACAAAAGGTAATGATGAGCTGGATAGCATCTCTCATTCAGTGAATGACTTCATCGCGTACTTGCAAGACTTAGTGCAGAAAGTGATGAGCGCAAATCAAACCTGTTCGAACTATGTTGAGCAAATCAGTCATGATGCTAGCCAAACCTTATCGACATTAGATGCCCATGTAAGAGAAACAGAAGGCGTTGCTACCGCGATTAATCAACTAAGTGCCTCTGCTTCTGATGTCGCGGAAAACGTTAATCAAAGCCATGATGTCACGCGTCAGATGCAATCAGAAGCCCAGCAAGCGCGTGAAGAGACGCAGGCATCGACACGCAGTGTCTTAGCCCTTGTCGATAACGTGGAAACCAGTGAGCAAAAAGTCGCGCAAATGCGAGAGCATACTAAAGCAATTGAATCGATTCTCGGCGTGATTGGTGATATTGCAGAACAGACTAACTTACTGGCCTTGAATGCGGCGATTGAAGCGGCTCGGGCGGGCGACCAGGGACGCGGTTTTGCGGTTGTCGCGGATGAAGTGAGAAACCTCGCCTCGCGGACGCAACAGAGCACCGGTGAAGTCGATAAGATGTTGGCACAGGTCAGTGACGCTGTGACACAGGCCAGTCAATCTATGCAGGAGACGAGAGAGCAGTGTGTTTCATCTTCAGAGAGTAGCCAACAGGTTGAGCAGCGGATTGAAACCATGACCCAATCAGTGACGCAGGTTGACGAGCTAAGCACGCAAATCGCCACGGCTGCCACCGAGCAAAGCCAGGTCACTGAAGATATTAGTCAAACCATGACGTCTATCCGTGATATCGTCGCTAAGCTGCATCAACATGGGCAAACTACCGAGCAGCGTGCACATGATTTACAAGCGGCAAATACGGCGTTGCAACAATTAGTGGGGCAATTTAAAGTCTAGCTGCATCCTTGCCAAAGGAGCCGAATGCCCCTTTGGCATGAGACTGGTTGTCATGTCACTGGCTGTATTAACGCTTGTTTTTGAGGTAACGCTTACGACGGGCCTCTTTTTTAGCGGCTTTTTCTTCCTCTCGACGGGCGTTGTCTTCTTCAACCTGCACCAGCTCGGTTTCAATCATGTCCGGTTTCTCTAACGTGAGGCCACCTAGCGCACCGGCGCGTAAATCATGCAACAGCACTTCTGAGGCTTTGTGYAAGTCAACCCGCCCTCCCGCGCGCAGACAACCGCGCTTGGCACCAATCGCTTCCATCAACTCAATGTCTGTGTCGGGTAATACATCAAGCTGATAGCGTTCTTGTAGCCGCTCGGGGTAGGCACTCGCCAAGTACTCCACGGTATAAAAAGCCACTTCGTCGTAGTCCATTGCTGTATCTTTCACAGCGCCGGTTGCTGCGAGACGAAAACCGCTATGTGGGTTCTCAACCTTTGGCCATAAAATTCCCGGTGTATCAGAGAGCACTACGCCGTTTTGCAAGTTAATCCGTTGCTGCTGGCGCGTCACGGCGGGCTGGTTGCCTGTTTTTGCAATCACTCGGCCGGCAAGGCTGTTAATGATGGTGGACTTGCCTACGTTAGGGATCCCCATGATCATTGAGCGAATATTTTTACCCATGGCTTCGCGATGAGGGGCCAGTGCGCGGCACCGCTCCATGATTCGATTGACTTCACTTTGCTGCTGCGTGGTGATCGCCATTGCTGAAACGCCTTGCTCTTGCTCCAAGTGGGCCATCCAAATATCTGTCATAGCCGGATCGGCAAGATCGCGTTTGTTCAGTACTTTGATCACTGGCTTGTCGCCACGCAGTGTGCGGATCAGAGGGTTTTCGCTACTAAAGGGGATGCGTGCGTCGAGCACTTCGATGATCACATCGATCTTAGGGACGACTTCTTCGATTTCCTTTCGAGCCTTGTGCATATGGCCCGGAAACCACTGGATCTTGTTGTTAACCATGTTTGTACAACCTTGCTGATGCGAATGCGCCAACGTCATACAAGTCAGTGGCGCGACAATGGCGCGCATCATACCACTTAACGGTATCGATGAGAAAAGCTGAGGTGTTCTGGATTATCGATGACAACGCGCGGTATCGAAATAGCTACTCTCACCTAATAGACTACGTGCGCAATTTAGATCCTAGTCTAGTTATTCGACATGTTTATGCGTTTAGTGTTTACCTACTGCTATTAAGGAGACATCATAAAAATAGTTAAACCTGCAGATAGTCTCGGCGGAATGAAAGCCGGCAAGTCGTTGAATAAGGGAGTGAAATGGTCGCACCTAAAAGTCTCATTTTTCAGTTACATCAACATTGGGAGGTTATTGAGCAGCTAACGCGGCTTTCGCGAGAGTTTCCAGCGTTTGAGCTGAGAGTACTTGAGCAGGTGATCAATCAATTCAAAAATAAGCAAACAGACAGTAATACTGTACTCACTAGCCTTGTTAATGCAGATATATTGCAACCTATTAACCGAAGTAGTGACTATCAGCTAAATACATTAGTCGTGGATTTTGTGAGAGGCTTGACGCAAGAGCATGAGCTTGGCTTATCAGCGGTACTTAGAGCGCGAGTCGACGCGATTAAAGACGCCACCAGCCAGGTGTTAGAAGGGCTAGATGGGTCGGACAATGATTTGCTGCGTGCCGGCGCGAACAGACTCTCAGAGCTTGTCAGAAAGATCACCCAACAGCTAATCCAAGACAAACAAGCAATTTTTGAAATAGCAGAATTAGCGAAATCGGCGGATACCAGTATGCCGATTGAGCGTCGTTACCGTGAAGTCCTAGAAGTGTACGATCAATACGTTGAGCCGATGAACGAAATGATGGACAGCGGCCTTGGTGGTAGCTTCTACCCGTTATTAGAAAAAGCAGAAGAAGCACTGGATGATGCGGTCGATCGACTCTCGATACGTGGAGCTTTGTATCAACAAAGGCTGGCGATGCGCCAGATTGCTTATCAAGTGAAAGAGCTTCGTTATCAAGGACGCGTCATTGCTCAACAATGTGCTGATACTTTGCTGCCATTACGTGAGGAAGCAAGACAGCATAACCAGCTTTCAGCGGTGATTAGTAAGCAGCTCAGTCAAGTTCGTAAAAAGGGATTAGCGCGAGGGCTCAACGCCAAGGGGCTACCTTTGTGGACAAGTAGCCGTGTCACCAAAATTCAATTGGGCAATGAGGTGCGCGAATTAATGGCTGAATTCATGAATTTTGAGCCTATTGCTGTCGTTTTCCCTGATGAAGGAGATGGACCGACGAGTTCAACGGTCAGCTGGGTGGATGAAGCGCGGTTGAGAGAAAAGCTGAGCGATTCGTTGCCGGTTGACAATCTTATGATATGGCTGAGGGAACACTATCCGCATTTATCGGACGCAGCGTTATTAAGACTTTACCATGAACTTGTGCAAGAGCCTCAATGGGAAAGCACGTTAGGGCCACACTCGAATACTACAGCGTTAAACACCGTCGCCGTTACTTATTACCCCCATAAAATCAGGGCATTAACTGATCCAACTCCTGCAAAGGGTATAGATCATGCGAAATAGTAAAATCGATTTAAATGAACTGGCATATTTGACCGAGTTATTTCACCTTTTTAGCTCTGGACGACACCTTAACCGCTCGGCGGATGCCGCGCTATGGCATGAGCTTGAGCTGCAAGCAGAACAGTATCAGTATCTATTTGCAAACCTAGGTTTTGATTTGCGCATTGATGGACGCGGCTTTGCTTGGTTTCATGATGAAGAAGGTAATCAGAACATCAATAAACAATCGCGTCATTTAGCGTTATTGCTAATGGTGCTATTTGATCATCAAGCGGATAGCGGTCGCTCCCTTGGCCAGTTTTACCAATGGACAATTGATAACACCTTACTCGATGACATTTACGGAAAGCATCAAGGACTTTTGGATGCAGAAGAGCTAGACCGAGATGCACTCGCAAAGATACTCGACAACGCTGTGCGAAAAGGTTTTGCCGTTCAAGAGAACAATCACTGGCGTTTGTTGCCGTCGGTATATCGCTACCTTGATCACTTCCAAGCAATTACAGAGCACGCATCTGAGAGTGATATAGCGGCTACGGCTTATGAGGAAGATGAATCATGTTAAGTTATGGCTTTCAACGTGTAGCGTTAATCGGCAGTGCGGGATACCAGCGCGCTGAACTTCCTCTCGATGATTCTGTATCATTAATCGCACCCAATAACCATGGCAAAACAAGCCTTATCAATGCGCTTCAATTTCTACTTATCATCGATCAGAGAAAAATGGATTTTGGCTCGCACACGCGAGATCAAACGCGTCGCTTTTACTTCCCAAATAACAGCGCCTATATCTTACTAGAAGTAATTCTACCGCAAACGGGCACAGTAGTGTTTGGGTGTGTCGGTAAAGGGGTGGGCCATGACTATGAGTACTTTGCCTACAAGGGAGAGTTGAATTTAGACGATTATCGTTTAGATGATGGTAATATCGTCAGCCAACCAAAGCTTGTCAGTCACTTAGCAAAAAAGAAATATAGCGTCCATCGATATAACGAGAGGGACTTCCGTCACTTGATTTATGGCGGTGCAAAAAGCAAGAAGACGAGCGATATTGACTTTACCGTATTTAAGCTTGAGCATATTAGCGATGCCCGTTCCTTCCAGCAGGTACTCACCAAGACGCTGCGACTCGACAAACTAAATTCTAGTGATGTGAAAGAATATTTGTTAACGATATTTAGTCGAGAGCTACCCAACGCCAGTATTGATTTTAAGCAGGAATGGGAAAAAGCGTTTCAAGACATTAACTTAGAGCACGAGCAGTACCTAGCCGCTTTCAATAATCAAAAGATGATTTACCAACTCGAGCAAAAGTTTGAGCGTACCTTATCTTTACGAGGAAAGATTGCCGTATGCCAACCGAAAGTGGATGCGTTGCTAAAAGACTGGCATGGTCACGTTCAAACGACGCGGGAACAGCTAGTTAAGCAAAAGGCTAAGCTTGAACAAACCTCACGTGAACTTCGAGAGCAAGATATCGCTCAAGCAGGGAAACGCCAAGACTTAGTCAATGAGCTGGCAAAGCTAGATCATACGGAGAAGCAACATCAAGAGCTGGAAGCGCGTTTTGCCCTGATTCCGGATCAAGGATTCCTAGAGAGCCAGTTACGATCCGCCGAGAAAGAGTATGAAGCGCAGGCCACATTATGTGTTCAGTCCCAGCGCTCCTCTTCCGAGATGCTTCGAAAACAATTGCAAGAAAAAGAACAGCAGCGCCAGCGGCTGCAGTATCAACAGCGAACCCTAAATGACAATTTATACCTTCACCTTTCTAAGACGCTCAATACACACGAGTTAGATAATCTAAACAAAGTGCTCAGCCAACAAGTTCTGCAACTGCCACCCTCACAGTACTCGCTTAATGCTGAGCAGTTGCGAAGCGTTTTTAATCGCGAGTCCTCACAGCAATGCTTGCTCCCCGGCTTAACATTGTCGCTTCATGAGCTATTGCCTCAGCATGTGCAGAAAACAGAGTCAGAGGTTTTGGAGGAAATTGGTAGCGTTAATGAGCAAATAAACGAGCTCAAAGAATTACTACAAGCAAGTAGAGAGCAAGAGGCGGCTGAGAGGAAAAAGGCCGAATTAAATAGTGCTGTTAGGCAGTGTGAACAACAGCTAAAAGAATTCCAACAGTTACAAGAGTTAACACACAATCAAGCACAGCGAATCGAGCAAAGACAGGCTGTTGAGAAACAGCGAGTAGCGATTAACGATGCGCTTAACAACTCAGGAGAAAAGCAAGCCTATCTTTCAAGGCAATTAAGTGAGGTAGCGGATAAGCTTAATAAACTGGCTTCAGACGAGAGCAGTGTTGAAAAACTAAAAAAACAAAGAATAGATGACCAAGCGCTATTTAGCGGACTTTCTGACCAGCCACATTCGCCCTGGATAGCGGGGGATGATTGGTCTTTGGCGTCACTTCCGGATCGTCTTCAGGACTACATTGAAGATTGCAAAGCCCTTGATCAGCTATCAAAAGAACTGCGCCAAATGAAAAATGAATTGGGTCAAAAAGGGCTGACGAAGTTTCAGATGGCGCAAACACAAGATGAAGAATTAGAGGGTATTATTCAATTCAATCATTGTTTGGACGATGAGAAAAAAGCACTGGAAAGGCGGGCCCGATCGGCCGTCGTCAACGTCACTGCCAGTTTAAGAGAGCTGCGCAGTGGTTTATATGCATTGCAAAGTAAGATGAAGGAATTCAACCGCCTGATCAGCCAAAGGCAGCTGTCAGATCTTAAAATTTTCAAAATTGAGCCAGTCGAACAAAGTCTGCTTGTTGATGCGATGAATGTGCTGATCCAACAAGCAGAGCAAACTGAAAGTGGTCAAAGTTTTGAGCTATTTGATCAGGGCAGTATCCTCGATGATGCTGATTTAGAGCGCGCGAAGAGCCTGCTGATTGATGAAGGCAATGCTCGCCAAGGTTTAAGAGTAGCAGACTTATTCCGGCTTGAATTTGTCGTTGCCAAGCACGGCCAGCCGCAAGAGTCATTTGAAGAAATTGATAGTGCCGCCTCTAACGGAACCGTATTGATGGCGAAGCTTGTGACGGGTCTGGCGATGTTGTACCTCATGCAAGATAAACGCCACCAAATGAAAGCAGTCTGTTATTTGGATGAAGCGTCAGCTTTGGATACCCAGAACCAAACGAGCTTGATAGAGATTGCGGATCAATTCGGTTTTGCCTTGATATTTGCCTCACCAGCCCCCTTAACCACCGCGCGTTATTGTGTGCCAATTCACCAAGCCAATGGCAAAAATCATATTAGTCGAAATAGCTGGCAGATTTTCGAACCACTAGAGAGTCAAGAGCTGCCCCAATCATATGCAGAGCCATCGCTATGAGCCAGGCGTTGGTGAAAGCACTCTCGCGACTCGTTGAGGTTTACCCTGATTCCGTTGCCGGAAGTACAATGACACCGTCTCAAAAGAAGCAGCTTGAAGCGTTCAATCACAAAACGCGGTGTGTGCAAATTACGCCTAAAGGCCGTGGTGTTGTTTATCGAATTCAAGATATGGATGTAGCCACCGTTGAACTTGAACGGTTGGCCCCCGACCAACGTGTATCTTCCAGTGTACCGCAACGATCGGCAAACATAGCTTCGACACGCAGCAGCAAACAAGGATACGCAGGTCACGATGTCACGTACGCTCTGGCTAAAACGGTTGCGAACCCTTTGTGGGACGTTTCCGGCGTGCCAACCGAGCACTTAAATGCAGCCACAGAAGCGTTTGGTGTCTTGTCGCTTGAGGTGGGCGGAGAGCGAAATAGACATCTTCACACAGAACATTCCATTTGGCTGGTAGAGAATCAAGCGCTATTTGACAGACTAGATTGGTTGCCAAATAACGAACCTACTACCGTTATTTGGTACCGCGGGCAGCTACACAACAAACTAATTGATTGGTTATCGGTGCCTGAAAGGGCACCGATAGTCTACTTCTTTGCTGACTATGATGGAGTAGGGCTGAATAACTACCGCCGCCTCAAAGAGAAGCTCACAGAAAGAGCAGAGTTTTGGATGATGCCGAATTGGAAGGCGTTTTTGTTGCGTTATGGACAAAACCAGCTTTGGGTTGACACCGCCCGGGACTTTTTCTCGTTCGAGCGCAACAGCCAAAAGCTTTTAGTACAGTCATCAGAGTTACGAGAGTTGGTGACGGAAATGAAGAAGCATGGCTTAGCTTTGGAGCAAGAGGTGATTTGGTTGAATGAACGGTAGCAGCGCTATAATAAGCTTACCAACTGCTACAGCCCGGTAAATTATATACTTATCACTCATATGTTATAGCGTGATGTAACAGCCGGTAGCTTTTAATTGTCTATTTTCATTATAACCTAGATTTAAGATGTCAGACGCAGATCTTTCTTATGATTAATATACGTTGACGGATACATTTAATAATTGGTTTCGATAAACTCTAGGGCTATAGTTAAACTTGCTCTTGAAACACTTTGAAAAATAGTTACTGTCTCTAAATCCACATTGTTCTGATATATACTGTATGGATCGTTGGCTTTCTTCACATAGAAGTTTTGCTGCGAAGTTCAACTGTAACTCACGTAGATAATTATTAGGCGACTTACCCAAAAAATCACGAAATAGTCTCTCTAATTGCCTTCGGCTGATAAATGCTGCTTTAGCTATTTCAGTACTACTTATACTTACCTTATTGAAGTTTTGCTCAATAAAAATGAGCGCACGACTAAGAGCTAATGTCGTTTGTGGAAGCTCATTGCTTTGTCTTTGGTACTGACGAGCTAGAGTAACTACTAATTGTTGCATTAAACTAGTGAGCATAACCTCGAATCCAGATTTTGACTCATAATATTCTATCTTTACCTCTCTAAGTATCTTTTTTACAAAAGATAACTGACTGCTTTCGAGCGTAAGTTTGGCTTGATAATCTGTTGTTTGACGCGCTAGTGGTTCGATTTTGAACATAGCTTGATATCCGGACAGTTGTCTAATGGACGGAGTCTCAAAAAAAGGAATTTTTTGGTCAAACATCAAGTTAATTACTTTTAGTTGATTGACATCTCGAAAGCCATGCTCTACGTCGCCATTAATCACAAATACGTCTCCCTTATTAAGAGAGTACTCATATCCAGCGACAGAATGTTTACCGCTACCACTGATAACTAGAAAAAGTTCGGAGAAATCGTGTTTATGCTCTGCAAAATCATGTAGGTGGTGTCCGTCAACGTAAGCAAATTTAACATGATCGTGCTTCTGATGTAAGTGTAGATTGTAGGTTATGCTCATTGTCGTAATAATCCCTTTTTATGGCGTGATTTTGGTAGAACAAGGATACTTTTAATCATACTATTTCTGAAGAAAAAAACGAATACTATTCAACTTTACTAAATGGGGAATACCTGTATGCCTCGTATCCCAATTGAGGTGATGAACATGATGTATCTGGTACCTGACTCTACATGATCATGTAACCTAAAATCATGAATATTAGGATAAATCTAAAAATTGACTATTGGAGGCCTATATGGAAAGTAAAAAAATCATCCAGGCGCAAAAAGACCTAGTATCTGTTAGTCGCCAGGCAGCGGCTGAAGGGATAGTCCTATTGAAAAATGACGGTAATGTATTACCTATAAATACACAAGATACCGTCTCTCTCTTTGGCCGTTGCCAAATTGATACTTATCGTAGCGGAACAGGATCAGGCGGAGCAGTAAATGTTCCGTACGCGGTTAATGTACTAGAGGGGCTGAGGGCCAATGATAGAATCCACTTAAATGAAGAACTAATTTCGATTTACCAGGAATGGATCTCTAATCATCCATTTGATGATGGTGGTGGTGGCTGGGCGGCGGAGCCGTGGTTTCAAAAAGAGATGCCACTGCAAGATGAATTAGTTAAAGATGCGGCCGCGAAATCTAACARAGCCATGATTTTTATAGGGCGCACGGCGGGAGAAGATAAAGATAATTCATTGGAAAAGGGTAGCTATTACCTTACTACMGATGAGATCGATATGATTACTAAAGTTAATTGTCATTTTAACAATGTGATCGTGGTTATGAATGTAACTAATATTATGGATATGGCTTGGTTAAATACTATTGAAAATGCTAAGTCTATTAAATCCGTAATCTATAGTTGGGCTGCTGGCATGGAAAGTGGTCATGGACTTGCTGATATTGTTTCAGGATTACAGTCACCAAGCGGGCGATTAACAGACACTATTGCATATAGCATCTGGGATTATCCTTCCTCTTCTAACTTTGGTCGGAAAGATTATAATATCTATGCTGAAGATATTTATGTTGGCTACCGTTATTTTGAAACTTTTAGTCCCGAATCAGTGCAGTTTGAATTTGGTGCTGGTCTATCATACACAAACTTCCACCGTGAACTAGTCGCTTTTGAAAGCTGTGGGAAAGATACAGATATTCAACTTTATTTTGATATAAAAATAACAAACAGTGGTCACATACATCCGAGTAAGGAGGTAGTTCAGTTATATGTAGAGATGCCTCAAGGTAGTCTTGGTCAGCCATCTAGAATACTTGCCGGATTTTGTAAAACTCCACTGATCCAACCAGGAGAAAGCGAAGAAGTCCAGATCAGTATTCCAATTAGCACACTGGCATCTTATGATGATACTGGTGTGACGGGACATCGTAATTGTAATGTCTTGGAAGCGGGTACATACCAGTTTATGTTAGGGGGTAGCGTTCGTGAAGCCAAACTAATCGAAGCCAAATTTGATTTAAATGCGTTACTTGTGATTGATAGATTAAATGAGGCCTGTGCTCCAGTTCGATCCTTCGAGCGTCTAAAACCGAGGAAAGTAAACGGTAAATGTGACTTTCAAGTTAGTTATGAAGCTGTACCTCAACGTACAGTTGATTTGGATAAGCGAATACAGCTTAATACACCAAAAAGTTATGAAATTACAGGTGATCGTGGTATCAAGCTTAATGATGTTAAGCAAAATAAGGCAAGTTTAGAGACTTTTGTGGCCCAAATGACTCTAAGTCAGCTTGCGACTATTGTTCGTGGTGAGGGAATGTGTAGTCCAAAGGTGACGCCAGGAACTGCAGCTGCTTTTGGTGGTGTATGTGATAGTCTATTTGAAATGGGTATTCCAGTAGCTGCAGCGGCCGATGGACCTTCTGGAATTCGTATGGATAGCGGTCATAAAGCAACTCAAATACCAATTGGGACCCTACTCGGATGTACATGGAACACCGCACTTAATGAGGTACTATTGTATCTGGTAGGTCAAGAGCTCCGTGCAAACCAAATTGATACTCTTCTCGGTCCTGGCATTAATATCCACCGTAATCCGTTGAATGGACGAAACTTTGAATACTTCTCTGAAGATCCTTTAATAACTGGCTTATTAGCAGCAGCTCAAACTCGAGGTCTTAAAAAGGCTGGAGTTACAGGTACTATAAAACATTACGCAGCAAATGATCAGGAAACTGCACGCACAGATGTTGATAGCATTGTATCTGAACGAGCATTAAGAGACATTCACATAAAACCTTTTGAAATAACGGTAAAGTTTGGTGAAGTATCAAGTATTATGACTTCTTATAACCCGATTAATAGCTATTGGGCAGCATCAAACTATGACCTGAACACTACCATTCTACGAAATGAGTGGGGCTATACAGGTATAGTGATGACTGATTGGTGGGCGAAAATGAACCATCCGATCTATGCAGGAAAAGCAGAAAAAACTAATACCTCATTTATGATCCGCGCACAAAACGACCTGTACATGGTGGTGAGTAATGATGGCGCGGAGCGTAACGTTATGGGAGATGATACACTTATTGCGCTGGAAAAAGGTACGCTTACAATAGGTGAGTTACAGCGAAGTGCAATAAATATTTGTCGTTTTATCATAGGTTCACCTGTTATGGATCGCCCTTTGCAAGCTTATGACCCAATCAAATCAATTCCCGCTTTAACAAAGCCACCAACAGAACCTATTTATTCCATTGAAAATGATATCGTCCTCAATACAAAAAAAGATATCTTAATAGCAGTTGAGGTGACAGAACCCAGCACCTATCAGTTTAATAGCTTAATGAGCTATCAGAGAGGCGCTTTAGCTCAATCATCATGTAGTTTATTTATTAATGATCAATTCTGTATGACTCTATCTCTGAATGGAACCAATGGTAATTTAGTTGAAGTTGAAGGAAGCAAAATAAAGTTAGACCGAGGTTATTACATGTTAGGTATAAGTTTTGTTAAACCTGGCCTTGAGCTAGAAAAGGTGTCTGCACAAAAATGTTATAATTGAAAGGACGGTAAGTATATATTTTTATGAATACTTCGTATCTTATCAGGCGCTTATATCAATAAAGTAGAGTATTTTAAC
>NZ_MUFJ01000029.1:0-83684 GCF_001996245.1 Salinivibrio sp. MA607
ATACAATATTACATATATTAATACGCCACATTGTTCATTATTTGCAAGTTATTCGCAATCCTAGCGTATAGTTTTATTGGCGTTTTGATTCTTGTGTCTAAAAAAATAGAATGCGCGTCGTTTATCATTGGCATGGAAAAGGAATAGAACGCCTGACAACGAGCCGATGATTTTTCAAACATAAACAGTTGCGATAGTGAGCACGATGTGTAGAATGCACTTCGCTTAACGTAGAGGTGCGTTGTTTATGAGTCGTGCGCAAGAGGGTGATACCGATGAGGGCGCATAAAAGGAAACAATGCCGAAGCCAATCAGGTCATCACACCGATTGAGCTGGGGCTGTTACCGAATAGGAGCAGCACTGCCATAGTACTTAGAAACACACTATGGAGCGCTACTGTATGTAGGAGGCAAGTTGTTTGCCGTGTAATACCACGCCTTACCGTCTTCGTTTCTGCAGTAGATCTCCAACCACCTGGTTGATATTGAGATCATGAACTTAACAGACTTTTCTTCATCCGCTTTATCACTGCTTCCTCCGTTGCTGGCCTTGGGTCTCGCGATTGCAACTCGACGTGTCTTATTGTCGTTGGGTATGGGGATAATCCTTGGCACCGTATTACTGACGGATTTTTCACTTGTGCCCGCTAGTCAGTATTTACTGGACGTGATCACTGGCTTATTTATCGCTGATGGCGGTTTAAACAGCTGGAACTTGAGTATCCTCGCCTTTTTAATATTATTGGGCATGATTACCGCGTTATTATCCTTATCGGGGGGGACGCGCGCGTTTGCGAATTGGGCACAAAGCCGGATTAAGAGTAAACGTGGTGCGAAGTTACTGGCTGCTTTTCTTGGGGTATTCATCTTTGTTGATGATTACTTTAATAGCTTAGCGGTAGGGGCCGTTTCTCGCCCAGTCACGGATCGTTTTCATGTTTCACGGGCAAAACTTGCCTATATTCTCGACTCGACAGCGGCGCCTATGTGTGTGATTACACCGGCCTCCAGCTGGGGTGCCTATATCATTACCGTTATTGGCTCTATCTTGGTTGCGCATGGTGTTACCGATTACACCGCACTGGGTGCGTTTGTCATCATGATTCCGATGAACTTTTATGCCATTTTTGCGCTGCTGTTAGTGTTTGCCGTGGTCTGGTTTCAGCTTGATATTGGCCCCATGCGCCAATTTGAATACCAAGCAAAAAAAGGCAGCCGATTAGGTGATGAAAGCGAACATTGTGCTGATATTTGCGATGATTTAGGCATCGAAGAAAGTGAAAATGGCAGTGTAGCGGATCTGGTGGCTCCGATAGTCGTGCTAGTGATCGCCACGATTAGCGCCATGCTTTACACCGGTGCGCAATCTTTAGCCGCTGATCATCATGCATTCTCTATCCTGGGAGCGTTTGAGAATACCGACGTCGGCATGTCATTACTGTGGGGCGGACTGGCCGGCCTGTTTGTTGCGCTAGTGATGACGGTTAAACAAGGCATTGCTAAGCCCGATATTGCGAAGACGTTATGGGTCGGCGCTAAATCAATGTTTGGTGCGATTCTTATATTGCTATTTGCTTGGTCGATTGGCCATATCATTGGTGATTTACAAACGGGTAAATATTTATCCTCGTTAGTACAAGGTAACCTACCTGCTCAATTGTTACCTGTGGTTTTATTTTTATTGGCGGCAGTGATGGCATTCGCCACGGGCACGTCGTGGGGCACATTTGGTATTATGCTCCCGATTGCGGGGGATCTTGCGGCAGCGACGGATATTGCGCTGATGTTGCCGATGCTGTCTGCGGTATTAGCCGGTGCTGTATTTGGCGATCATTGTTCTCCTATCTCAGATACCACCATTTTATCCTCAACAGGGGCGCGCTGTGGGCATATTGACCACGTCGCCACGCAGCTACCTTATGCAATCGGGGGCGCAGTCGTTGCGACATTTGGCTTTTTAGTGCTTGGCTTTACCGCCTCTTTGTTATGGTCATTAGCCGCGTCGATGCTGGCGTTCATTCTTTTGTGCTCGGGGTTACTTTGGCTTAAAAAGCGGCCCTGTCAATTGAAAGGATAGTCGTTCAAGCCCCGCATAAACGGGGCTTTTCTTTTTCTGCGGGTTCGGTAGCATGCCGGTGTATTGAATGATGTTGGCCCTGAAGTAGGGCGTTACGTGTAGAGACAGTTATGGCCCAGTTATATTTTTACTATTCGGCAATGAATGCCGGTAAATCGACCACCTTGTTGCAATCTGCGTTCAATTATCAAGAGCGTGGGATGCAGCCTTTACTGTTCACCGCCGCGATCGATAATCGCTATGGGCAAGGTAAAATAAGTTCACGTATAGGCCTGGACGCGGATGCACATCTGTATGACAACCAAACGTCGCTGTTTGAGCATGTGGCGGCCATTTTATCTCAGGACAAAGTCGACTGTTTGTTAATTGACGAGAGCCAGTTTTTAACTAAGCAGCAAGTACTGGAACTGACCGATGTCGTGGATAAATTGCGGATCCCTGTCCTATGTTATGGTTTGCGTACCGATTTTCGTGGTGAATTGTTTGAAGGGTCACAGTACTTACTCGCGTGGGCTGACAAATTGGTGGAGCTTAAAACTGTGTGTCATTGTGGGCGTAAAGCCAGTCGTGTCATTCGGCAAGACACTGAAGGCAACGCGATTGCAGATGGCGATCAGGTTGTGATTGGGGGCAATGAACGTTATGTGTCTGTTTGTCGTCGCCACTACAAGCAGATGCTCGGACTGCTCTGAGCAATGGAACCTGTGTGACACACTGAAAAGACAAAAAAGGCGAGCAACAGCTCGCCTTTTCTTCAATTTGGCCGATCGGGGTCAGTGCTATTTCACTGCCTCTTGATCGACTGGCACAATTTGGCTGGCATGGTAGCCTTTGGGTCCTTCCTCGACTTCGTAGCTGACGGTTTGCCCCGCTTTTAATGTCTTATA
Organism: Salinivibrio sp. MA607; assembly: GCF_001996245.1. NCBI lineage: Bacteria > Pseudomonadati > Pseudomonadota > Gammaproteobacteria > Vibrionales > Vibrionaceae > Salinivibrio > Salinivibrio sp. MA607. The sequence continues at coordinate 2,965 of NZ_MUFJ01000029.1, forward strand.
TCCATCCATTTGAATCGTAGAGTAGTGAGCGAATACGTCTCCTTCCCCTTCTCCTGGACAAATAAAGCCAAATCCTTTTGCATTGTTAAACCATTTTACTGTACCAGTTTCCATGCGACACATCCTTCTTGCATCAAACTTTGCATACCTCGTGATAAACGCCTTGTCACCTTCTGGTTAGCCTTGAGCTTGGGATTCCCCCTGGCGCAGACTGACCGAAGCCAGCTTGGTCATTTACCTACCACACAATCCACTTTAGTAGATACTTTTAGGCAGTCAAGCGCTGGCTATAACATATAACAAGAATGTAATAATAAATCGAAAAAGTGTGAGGGAGTGACGATAATTCATTAAAGAACAGACATGTCATTTGCATGAATGTCGGACTGTTATCGATGCTTTTTCGCTCGTGATAAGTGTTGTTTTTATGGTTTGTTTTATATAACACATTGTTTAATAATATTTTGTTTGAGAATTTTGTTTTTTGTTGTGATTTGACGTTGTTTGCCGGCGCGGTATCGAGTTTACGAAGGCGTGTTAGCGCCAAATGCGTAAACATGAAGGTTTATTGAATAATTGTAAGAAGAAAGAACACAGGATAAGCGAACATATGATCCTGCTTGCGTGGTGATAGCCCATCGGGTAGGTGTATGTCTGCCTTTTTTTTTGTGCACGCATACAGGCACCCGGTTGGTAACACATTTTCATGGGCTTTGGCATAGTCAGTGAACGAATTTGCGTGTTTCACCCTATATATATGTGCAACGATAAAGCACTACCATGATTAACAATTGCTCAGACAAACGATGTTCGCATTGAAAAGGTTGCTGGAATACAATCTGTAGCTTAACTTTAAAGACAGGTGGACGGGATTCGTGGATGGCAGTGCTGCCCCGCCACACAATGAGCCTTGATACCCTAACAATGCATTGAAGTGGTTATGAGTAATTGGAATCAATGGGGTTTGCCTGACGCAGAGCTTGAGGCGTCAGAAAAAACTAAGTTACAACCGCCATCGATGTACAAGGTGGTGCTCAACAATGATGACTACACTCCCATGGAGTTTGTTATCGAAGTGCTCCAGACGTTTTTTGCCATGGATGTGGACAAAGCGACACAAGTCATGCTGGCGGTGCACTATGAAGGAAAAGCGGTCTGCGGTGTGTTTACTGCCGAGGTCGCTGAAACGAAAGTGGCACAGGTAATGATGTATGCCAAAGAGCATGGCCATCCGCTACTGTGCACGATGGAGAAAGCGTAAGCTGCTTCATCACGCTTTAGCGCGGTTTTTGAGGGAGGTGCCTTTATGCTTAACAAAGAACTTGAAGCAAGTTTGAACGGCGCGTTTGCACGTGCGCGTGAAAAACGCCACGAATTTATGACGGTGGAGCACCTGCTTCTCGCGTTAATCGAAAATGCGGCGGCGCATGAAGCGCTGGTGGCATGCCGAGCTGATCTGGAGGCGCTACGCAAAGAACTCGACGCGTTTATTGAACAAACCACACCGCTGATCCCGGCGGATGATGAGTCGCGAGAAACACAACCCACGTTGAGCTTCCAGCGCGTCTTGCAACGGGCCGTGTTCCATGTTCAGTCATCGGGGCGCAGCGAAGTCAGTGGTGCGAACGTGCTTGTCGCTATCTTCAGTGAGCAAGAGTCGCATGCGGCTTATTTATTGAAGAAAAATGATGTCAGCCGCTTAGACGTGGTGAACTATATCTCCCACGGCACCACCAAAGACGACAGTGAAGATCTTCCCAGTAGTGATATGGGGACAGAAGAAGCGGGCGCCGACCCAGGTGAAGATCGCTTAGAAAACTTTGCTACCAACCTAAACCAGTTGGCGCGCGTCGGTGGCATAGATCCCTTGATTGGTCGTGACAAAGAGCTTGAGCGAACCATTCAGGTGCTGTGCCGTCGTCGCAAGAACAATCCATTGCTGGTGGGGGAAGCCGGCGTGGGTAAAACAGCGATTGCCGAAGGGCTGGCGTGGCGCATTGTCGAAGGCCAAGTGCCCGATGTCATTAAAGACTGCGTCATCTATTCGCTAGATATTGGCTCGCTCTTGGCGGGGACCAAGTATCGCGGTGATTTCGAGAAACGCTTTAAATCAATTTTAAAGCAGCTTGAGAAAGAAGATCATGCCGTACTTTTCATTGATGAGATCCACACTATCATTGGCGCGGGTGCGGCAAGTGGCGGCCAAGTCGATGCTGCAAACTTGATCAAGCCGCTACTGAGCAGCGGTAAGTTACGTTGTATTGGTTCGACAACCTACCAAGAGTACGGCTCTATCTTTGAGAAAGAGCGTGCATTGGCGCGTCGCTTCCAAAAAATTGATGTGTTGGAGCCGTCTATCGACGATACCACCAAGATCTTGATGGGCTTGAAACCGAAATACGAAGCGCATCATGAAGTGCGGTATACCAACAAAGCGATTCGTGCGGCGGTTGAGTTGTCGGCAAAATACATCAATGAGCGCCACCTTCCTGACAAGGCGATTGACGTGATTGATGAAGCGGGCGCGCGATGCCGAATGGCACCTGCGAGTAAGCGTAAAAAAACCGTCAACGTGCCTGATGTTGAAACCATGATTGCAAAAATGGCACGGATCCCGGAGAAGTCGATATCTTCTTCCGATAAAGATGTGCTGCAGTCGCTAGACGACAAACTTAAGATGTTGGTGTTTGGGCAAGATACTGCGATAACGGCATTGTCAGAGGCGATTAAACTCAGTCGTGCCGGCTTGGGTGATGATAACAAACCCGTGGGGTCGTTCTTGTTTGCTGGGCCAACAGGTGTGGGCAAAACAGAGGTGACCGTGCAGCTTGCGCGTGCCATGGGCATTGAACTCCAACGTTTTGATATGTCCGAATACATGGAGCGTCACACCGTCAGCCGCTTGATTGGTGCACCACCAGGTTATGTTGGCTACGATCAAGGCGGCCTGCTGACGGATGCGGTGATTAAGCATCCTTACAGTGTGGTGCTGCTTGATGAGATCGAGAAAGCGCATCCTGACGTGTTTAATTTGTTACTCCAAGTCATGGATAATGGCACACTGACTGACAACAATGGCCGCAAAGCCGATTTCCGTAATGTTATCTTGGTGATGACAACCAACGCCGGGGTGGCGGAAACGGTACGTAAGTCCATCGGTTTGATTCAGCAGGATCACAGCCATGATGCAATGTCGGAAATTAAAAAGGTATTTTCACCTGAGTTCCGTAATCGTCTCGACAATATCATCTGGTTCAATCACTTGGATGAGCAGGTCATCTTGCAAGTGGTGGATAAATTTATTGTTGAGCTGCAAGCGCAACTGGATGCTAAAGGTGTTTCACTCGAAGTGACATCGGAAGCCAAACAGTGGTTGGCAGAAGAGGGCTACGATAAGTCGATGGGTGCGCGACCGATGGGGCGTGTGATTCAAGATAATCTGAAAAAACCATTAGCGAACGAACTGCTCTTTGGTTGTTTGGTCAATGGAGGAACGGTTCGAGTGGTATTGAAAAACAACCGCTTGGACTTCCAGTTCAGTGATCAAATGGAGCCAGCGTAACGGCAGTTGCTCACGTAAGTGTTCATTAAAGTAAGCGTTCACCAAAGCAAAACCCGGCCTGAGAGCCGGGTTTTTTTGACCGCGTTCGGAGGATTAACGCGAACGGAAAACGATGCGACCTTTCGACAAATCGTAAGGGGTCATTTCAACAGTGACTTTGTCGCCGGTCAGGATGCGGATGTAGTGCTTACGCATCTTGCCTGAAATGTGGGCAGTCACCACGTGACCGTTTTCTAGTTCTACGCGGAACATAGTGTTAGGCAGCGTATCCAATACGGTGCCTTGCATTTCAATTACGTCTTCTTTTGCCATTGAATCCTCTTAGGCTTATTCTGATAGCCAATTTTTTGACCGACAGATAATGCCTCTATTCTGAAAGTCTGTAAAGTTCGGGTGCGAATTTTACCCTGTTGGGGCGCACCTTGCTAGAAAAAATAGCGACTATTGTGGAATAACTGGCCAGGAAAAGGCCCGCCACTGCTGATTAATAAAGCGTTGGTGGGGATAATAGTCCGCTTTATAGCGCATCGCGGCGCAGGCATCGATTTGGTAGCCCAAATACAGCCAAGGTAACTGCATCGATTTTGCTAGCTGGAGTTGCGCTTGAATACTCACACGTCCTAATGAAAATCGGTGCTGGGGGTCAAAAAACGTATATAAGGCACTAAGGCCGTCATCCACCACATCGATCACTGCCACGGCGATCAAGCGTGAACGCTGTTCTTCATTTTGATACAGATGAATAAAGCGCGGGGTTAGCCAATCACTATGGATAAAATCTAAGAAGTCTTGCCGTTTGGCCGGGTACATGTTGCCCTCTGAGTGACGGGCGGTAATATAGCGGTCATACAACTCGAACCAGTGGTCATCTAACTGGTCACTGACGTGCATAGTGAGACGCTTGAGCTGGCTGCGATGCCGCTTTTGACTTTTTGATGGGCGGTAATGGTCGACATCGACTCTCAACGCTTGGCAAGCCTGACAAGAAGGGCAATGAGGACGGTAGATGAGATGACCGCTTCGCCGAAAGCCTGCCGCTAACAGCGCGCCATAACGTTCGCGTTGATGGTATTCTGGAGACATCACCACCGCGAGTTGCTCAGTTTGATCAGTAAGATACTGGCAATCAGCGCCTGGTGTGACTCCAACTTGGATTCCAACACTCATGTTATTCTCCAATCGGCAAGACGTTGCGGTGGGTAGCCATCAGCAATAGGGCGGTCACGATGTGCGTGAAGCGTGTCGATAAACGTATGACGTGACCAAGGTTGCGCACCTAATGACGCTAAATGCGGTGTCATCATTTGGCAATCAATATATTGCCCTCCTTGGTGAGCAAAATATTGGCTGAATTGCCACAGCGCGAATTTAGACCCATTCGTTGTGCTTGAAAACATGGACTCACCGCAGAAAATGGCCCCCACCGACACACCGTATAATCCGCCGACTAATGTATTGCCTTGCCATACTTCCACGCTGTGGGCATCACCTTGATGATGAAGCTGGCAATAGGCCGCTTGCATTTCGTGCGTGATCCAAGTTTGCTCCGGCCCTCGAATCTCGGCACAGATAGCAATAACGCGCTCAAAGGCCTGATTCAAGGTAACCGTCATTCCGGACTTTCTCGCTGCTTTTTGTAAGCTTCTGCTGGCGTGAAACTCGGTTGGCTGAATGATGGCCCGCTCACTGGGTGACCACCATAACAGCGGGTCATCTTCACCAAACCACGGGAAAATCCCATTGCGATACGCAGACATTAGCCGAGCAGGGCTAAGATCCCCCCCGATGGCAAGCAAGCCATCGGGATGATCCAGCGCCTCGGTGACGGGAGGAAAACGAACGTCATCTTGCGCTAAAGGAGGCAAATAGAGGGTCATCGTGTGCTCTCTGATTTACAGCCGATGCATCAATTGTGCATAGCGTCCATTGGCATCGATCAATGACTGATGCGTGCCTTGTTCAATAATCTGACCGGCATCCATTAAGCAGACAGTGTCCACCTGCTCCAAGCCAACAAGACGATGGGTAATGATCACCACTGTTTTATCTTGGCAATGGGTTTTCAATAAAGACAGGATTTCGGCTTCAGTTTGCACATCTAAGCCTTCTGTCGGTTCATCTAAGAGCATAATCGGGGCCGAATGCAATAAACCACGCGCGATACCTAAACGACGGCGCTCACCGCCTGATAACTGGCGTCCACCATCGCCTAGCCAGGTGTCTAAGCCTTGCCCTTCTAATAGACGCGCTAACCCGACCTGCGTCAATGCGTGAGATAATGCCGAGTCTGAGGCATTTGGACGGGCGAGAATGAGATTATCGCGGAGTGAGCCGTTAAAGAGATCAACCCGTTGCGTCACCACAGACATAGCATCACGTAACCTAGACTCATCCCACTCGCTCAACGGAACACCATCGAGTGTAATTTGCCCCTGAGTCGGATCCCATGCACGCGTCAGCAAGCTCATAAGGGTCGACTTACCACAACCTGTACGACCTAATAGCGCGACGGTTTGCCCTGCTGTGATGTCCAGCGAGACCCTTGATACCGCCTCTTGTGCCGCCCCAGGGTATTGATAGCTCACCTTATTCAAGCCAATTGAACCTGTTACCGGTCCTTTGTGGCCATCGAGAGGGAAAGGAACACTGGGTGGGCGTTCTGTGATGGCGTTGAGCCGTTTTGCGGCTGTGAGCGTTTTGCCTAAATACTGGAAAGCTGCCGTAATCGGCATCATCAGCTCAAAGCTTGCCATGGTCGTAAACGCTACCATGGCGATGAGGGGGCCTGGTGCACGATCGCCAACGCCATCAGCTGCCAGCCAAATCATCAAGACTAACGTGAGTCCGGTGGCTGCGATTAGCACGGCGTTAGCCCATCCTGTGATACGGGCCATATTCGCTTGCGCGTTGAGCATCGCTTGTTCGCTGTCGTCAATGCGCGCACGATATCGCTCACGAGCGCCAAATAAGGCTAATTCTGCATGGCCTTGCAGCCAATCTAGCAGGGCAACGCGGGTTGCGGCATTTTGTTCTAGTTGATCTCGGCCCTGATCCTTGCCCAGACGATAGAAAACGATAGGTAGACTGACAAGCAGTACCAGCAAACTCAGACCCAAGGCAATACCAAGCGTCGGATCAAACCAGCCCAAGAATAAGCTCACGGCTAATACGCCCAGTACACCCACAATCATGGGGCTAATAAGGCGTAGATAAACATGATCCATGGCGTCGACATCCGCCACCATGCGGTTAAGCAAATCACCATCACGCATATTCAGACGATGGTCGGGGACTAACGGCGCCAATTTACGGAAAAACGACACGCGGAGATCAGCAAGCAACTTGAAAGTAGCGTTATGGCTGACCACACGTTCCGCCCAACGACCAAAGGTGCGCCCAATAGAAAACCCACGCACGCCCGCGGCTGGCAACATATAGTTAAAGGTGGCGATGCCTGCGATACCGGCCACTGCCGCTGCGGCAATGAACCAGCCAGAGAGAGTGAGCAAGCCAATGGCGGCAAATAAAGTGGCAAACGCGAGGACAATGCCCAAACTTAAGCCAAACCAATGACGTTTATACAAGCGTAGATACGGCAGGAGTTCACGCATCAAGATTTCTCCTATCGGCTGAAGCCAGCATCTCTGCCAGCGGCCCTGTGTGCGCTAATTGATGATACTGGCCTTGTTGAACCAGCTTTCCGTCGGCCATCAACCAGACTTGATCACTGTTAGCCAGTGCATCTAGACGGTGAGAGACCTGGATGCAGGTTTTAGCTTGAGTGGCAGCATGTAAGCTTTCAATGACCAGCTTTTCACTGTGTGCATCCAGGCTCGCAGTCGGTTCATCTAGCACCCATAACGCACCGTCTTGCAACAAGGCGCGTGCGACAGCGACACGCTGCGCTTGGCCGACGGATAAGCCGCCATTGCGATCACCGACGGCGTGCGCAAGGCCATTTTTTAACCGCATCACGAATTCATCCACATAGGCTTGTGTCATCACCTGGTTAATCGTTTCTGGACTCGCATCGGGGTTGGCGAGCGCGATATTATCGCGAATACTGCCATGGAACAGTTGTGGATTTTGTCCCACCCAGCTAATGGCTTGTCGCCAATGCGAAAGTGCCAGCTCACTGCGTTCACAGCCATTAATGGTCAAGCTACCTCGGTAGGGAAGAAAGCCGAGTAACGCATTGAGTAAGCTAGATTTTCCGGCGCCACTCACGCCAACCAGTGCGATATGTTCACCGGGCTTAATATGAAAATTCATGGGACCGGCGAGTACCTGGCCATCAGGGCTGAGCACTTCGAGATCCTCGGCAGTGATGGTGACCGTGGACAGGTCAGGAGTTGCTTCTCCTTGCGTGCCTGTATCAGGCTCAGCGTTTAAAAATGTGACAATCGATTCAGCAGCCCCAATCGCTTGCGCTTTGGCATGATAAAAGGTACCGAGATCGCGAAGCGGTTGGTAAAACTCCGGTGCCAGCACCAGCACAAACAAGCCGGTAAAGAGCGAAATAGGCGCACCATAATGACCAAAGTCAAGCTCACCGATAAAACTAAAACCAAAATACACCGCCACAACCGCAATCGAAATCGCCGTAAAAAACTCAAGCACCGCAGAAGATAGGAACGCGAGACGTAATACTTCCATCGTTCGTTGACGGAACGTATGTGACGCCAGGTGTAACTGATCGGCTTCGGCATCAACGCGATTAAATAGTTTTAGTGTGGGTAGGCCACGCAAACGATCGTAAAAATAGCCGGATAAACGCTGCAGTGCTTTAAAATTCTTGCGGTTAGCATCGGCAGCTTTCATCCCGACCAGTGCCATAAACAGGGGAACCAGCGGTGCTGTGATTAAAAAGATCAGCCCAGATGCCCAATTGATTGGAAACACGACGACTAAAATCACTAAGGGGATCAAGACTGCGATCGCCATTTGGGGTAAGTAACGAGCGAAAAAGTCCTGTAACTCCTCAACCTGCTCAAGGATCAGGCTTGCCCAGCTCCCCGCGGGTCGCCCTTGAATACTCACAGGTCCAAGCGCATGAAGTCGGTTGAGTATTAACTGGCGAATGTGTTGCCGAATGACCTCACCACAGCGATAGCCAGTTTGTTCTTTGGCCCAACTACACCCAGCACGGGCTAAAACAACGCCGACCAATGTGAGAAAACTTGGCAGTAAGGCGTATTTATCGGTTTGCTCAATAATCAGTTGATGCAGCAGGTGGGCAAGAAGTGCTGCTTGGGCAATCAAAAGCACACCAGAGAGGAGTGCAATGCTAATCGTCGCAACTAACCAGGGTTTGGCTAACGTGCTCTGCGACTTGAGCCATTGGGTTAGCGCCCGCTGTTTAGATTTATCCATATCATCTTATTATTCTATCAAAGCCTGCCAACAGGCTGGGCAGGCCATCGAATGATAGCCTGCATGAGCGCGAGAAATTACTGATTCGCGAGTGCGTCGAGATAACGCTCGGCATCTAGAGCCGCCATACAGCCGGTCCCTGCAGAGGTAATCGCTTGACGGTATACGTGGTCCATGACATCACCAGCCGCAAATACGCCTTCGACGCTTGTCTGGGTTGCATTGCCACTTAGGCCTGATTCAACCTGGATATAGCCGTTTTCCATTTTCAGCTGGTCAGCAAAGATGTCTGTGTTAGGTTTATGGCCAACCGCAACAAAAACACCCATCACATCAAGGGTTTCGGTCTCATCGCTTTGTGTGTCTTTTAAGCGCGCTTGTGTCACGCCCATTTCATCGCCCAACACTTCATCCAATACCCGGTTAGTGTGCAGGACAATATTACCGTTCTTCACTTTGTCCATCATACGATCGACCAAAATTTTCTCAGCACGGAAGGTATCGCGACGATGGACAACATGCACTTCAGAGGCGATGTTAGAAAGGTATAACGCCTCTTCGACTGCTGTATTACCGCCACCAATTACCGCCACTTTTTGGTTGCGATAGAAAAAGCCATCACAGGTCGCACAGGCGGATACACCACGTCCCTTGAACGCGTCTTCAGACGGTAAGCCAAGGTATTGCGCAGATGCCCCCGTCGAAATAATCAAGGCATCGCAAGTGAACTCGCCGTTGTCGCCTTTTAGGCGGAAAGGGCGTGAGGATAAATCCACGTCATTGATGTGATCAAAAATAATCTCGGTATCGAATTTTTCTGCGTGGGCTTTCATGCGATCCATTAATGCGGGACCGGTTAGTCCTTCCGGATCGCCAGGCCAGTTTTCAACATCCGTGGTGGTGGTCAGCTGACCCCCTTGTTGCATGCCTGTTACCATAACAGGGTTTAAATTGGCACGAGCCGCGTAAACAGCCGCGGTGTAGCCCGCTGGGCCTGAACCAAGAATCAATAGGTTCGCATGCTTAATGTTACTCATTCACGTCTCCGAGCAGGAAAGAGGTTCGTTTTTTTGAATGGAGTGATTGTAGGTAAATTGGAAGGCTAAAGAAAGGGCACCGTGATGGTGCCCTCTATTTCTATCATTGATATTGCCGATTAATGGGCTGACTTCAGCGCATCCAGGGCATCAACGTATGGAAGATCAAAGCCTTCGGCCACTTCTTTGATGGTAACTTGGCCACTGATCACGTTAAGACCGTTACGCAAGTGCTCATCTTGAACTAAAGCATCGCGATATCCCTTGTTCGCCAGCTTCACAATGTAGGGCAGTGTTGCGTTATTTAAGGCAACCGTCGAGGTGCGCGCGACAGCGCCAGGCATGTTTGCCACACAGTAGTGGACAACATCATCAACGATGTAGGTTGGGTCAGCGTGGGTCGTTGCATGTGAGGTCGCGAAACAGCCACCTTGGTCGATAGCGACATCGACAACCGCAGCGCCTGGTTTCATTCGCTTGATATGGTCTTCGTTGACCAGTTTCGGTGCAGCAGCACCTGGGATAAGGACAGCACCGATAACCAAATCAGCGTTAAGTACGTGCTGGTCTAATGTTTCCTCGGTTGAGTAGACGACTTTGGCGCGGCCTTGGAATTCTTCGTCCAAGCGACGCAATGTATCGACATTTTTATCCAAAATAGTGACGTCAGCTCGGAGGCCAACCGCCATGCGCGCGGCGTTTGAGCCAACCACGCCACCGCCAAGTACGACGATTTTAGCGGGTTCGACACCAGGAACACCACTGAGCAGCATGCCCGAACCGCCGTGTGATTTTTCTAACGCTTGTGCACCTGCTTGAATAGACATACGGCCGGCGACTTCAGACATTGGCGCTAATAGTGGCAATCGACCTTTAGAATCTGTTACCGTTTCATAGGCAATGCAGATAGCTTTACTTTTAATTAAGTCTTCTGTTTGCGGAAAATCTGGTGCAAGATGCAAATAGGTGAACAAAATCTGTCCTTCGCGCAGCATGGCACGCTCGACAGCTTGCGGTTCTTTGACCTTGACGATCATGTCTGCTTTCGCAAATACGTCAGCGGCGGCAGGGAGAATGGATGCCCCAGCGGCTTTATAGTCATCGTCAGAGAAACCAATACCGTTACCTGCATTGGTTTCAACATAGACCGAGTGGCCGTGAGAAATAAGCTCACGGACACTTGCTGGAACCATACCCACGCGGTACTCATGGTTCTTGATTTCTTTTGGAACGCCAATGATCATGCTGTCACCTCTTGTTTATTTAGTGTTATCGGCTGGCTTGTTATTGAAATTGTCAATTTTCAGGCTAGTATAAAGGCAATAAACCAGCATTTGATGCTAAAGATTGTTTAGATGTTATTTAATTTGGTATATCTTTTTGCAAGGAAGTAACAAGGTGGAATAAAAAATGGTAGATACCAAAAACAAGCCCTCCAAGGAATTGGACCGTATTGACCGCAACATCCTAAATGAGCTCCAAAAGGATGGGCGAGTCTCCAACGTTGAGTTATCAAAACGTGTCGGTCTCTCTCCAACCCCCTGCCTAGAACGTGTGCGACGTTTAGAGCGTCAGGGCTATATTCTTGGCTACACGGCACAGCTTAATCCCCAGTATTTAGATGCATCACTGCTCGTTTTTGTGGAAATCACACTAAATCGTGGCGCACCTGACGTGTTTGAGCAATTTAATAAAGCGGTGCAGACACTAGAAGACATCCAAGAATGTTCGTTAGTGTCCGGTGATTTTGATTACCTACTAAAGACACGAGTAGCTGACATGTCGGCTTATCGCAAGTTATTGGGTGAAACCTTGCTACGTTTGCCCGGCGTGAATGACACACGCACTTACGTGGTAATGGAAGAGGTAAAACAAAGTAATCACCTGGTGATCCACACGCGTTAAGTGTTGGCCATAGGGTGAAGCAAAACATAACTAAAGCCGGGCATTGCGCTCGGCTTATTTTTTGTACGCCATGATTTAAAGAATGTGATATCTCGGTAAAGATTGAACGTAAACACGCATCATGCCTGCCGTCACGGCATGAATGTGATAAAGTCAGGGCAATCAGAGCAAGCCTCCATTCAGGGTGAGGAATGCGATTAACGAATAATATTAAACAGGTAATGATGGAGTTTTCTTTACGTCGAGAGCCGAAAACGGCTCAGCCGAAAGCGCGTTTAGATGGCGGTCAACGTTTAAAAGAGTGTGGATTCATCTTGGTCCTCGCCGCTGCTGTGTTTACCATGGTGGCATTGTTATCTTTTAATCCGGCTGATCCTTCGTGGTCGCAAACCGCGTGGCATGGTGACGTTCATAATGCGGCTGGCGCGATGGGTGCATGGATAGCAGACAGCTTTTTCTTCTCGTTTGGGATCTTGGCGTATCCATTACCCCCTGCTGCTATTCTTGGCGGTTGGGTTTTTTTGCGGCGGCGTGGTGATAATGAACCCATTAATTACACCATTATTGGCGCACGTCTATTGGGGCTTCTGGTCCTTTTCCTGACCAGTTGTTCGTTGGCTGATCTCAATTTTGATGACTTTTGGCATTTTTCATCGGGTGGCGTGATGGGAGATGTCACCAATAGCCTTGCTTTGCCCTTGTTTAATGTCTTAGGGACCACCTTGGTCATGTTGTTTGGCTGGGCGGCCGGTTTCACCTTATTCACGGGAATTTCATGGCTCACGATCGTGGATCACCTCGGCGCGGTGACGCTAAATGGTATCACCTGGCTGGTTAATCGCGTGCGTGGCGATACCCCGACACAACTTGGTGCGCCTGGCTCATCGGCCCCCGAGCACACAGACGTGACGCAATCGCGTGAGACTTGTGAACCGATGGAGCTGAGTGATTTACGTCGATTGACGCCGACATCGCCTGAGAAAGCGTCCGTTTCTGAGAAAAAATCGGTCGCTGAAAAAACGACAGCGACGGAAAAGGAAACCGTTGAGCACAGCGCGCATGAGAGTGAAAGGTCGATCATCTTTGGTGGACATGCCACCGCTGAGCAAGCCGGTTCGACGCAATCCGAATCCTCCCTGTCAGAGAGTGCGGATGAACCGGCATTGGGACAATGGCAAACCGCTGTTGCTGATGATGAGCCCTCTGCGTCGGTATTCAGCGCAGACACCGACTCAGACCCGCAAGCCCAAACACCGACTCAGCATGGTCGTGAGTCGGTCGCAACTTACGTGTCGACAGATTCAGAGCATTCAGAGACAAAGCTCTCAGAGACAAAGCATTCAGAGCCAGAGCACTTAGAGACAAAGCTCTCAGAAACAAAGCACTCAGAGTACGCTGATACCACCTATGGCAATCAAGATGGACTCTCGGAGCTAGAGCGCGCGGAGCAGGCAAGCAAGTTGGCCGATGATGACGAGGATCCTTTCCAAGAAACGATTCGCCAAGCACAAAAATCCCAACAGCAAGCGGCCGGGCTCGACCATCCTTTTCTAGTGAAAGATGAGCCCAATTTGCCTAAACCGGCAGAACCTTTCCCAACCCTCGATCTGTTGGATCCTGCGCGCCATACAGCGCAACAAGCCACGCGCGAAGAGCTAGAGCAAATTGCGCGCTTGGTTGAGGCGCGCTTGGAGGATTTTAAAGTGCAAGCACGCGTGGTGGGCGTGTATCCAGGGCCGGTGATCACGCGTTTTGAGCTTGATTTGGCGCCGGGCGTTAAGGTCTCACGAATTTCAGGTTTATCTAAAGACTTAGCGCGTGCGCTATCAACCACCGCGGTGCGCGTAGTCGAGGTGATCCCAGGTAAACCTTATATTGGCCTTGAACTGCCGAACGAGCATCGCGAAACGGTGTTTATGTCAGAAGTGATTGGCAGTGAGCGATTTAAAAACAGCCAATCGCCGATCTCCGTAGTGTTAGGAAATGACATTGCCGGCGAAGCCATTATTACCGATCTTGGCAAAGCACCGCATATGCTGGTGGCAGGGACGACAGGGTCGGGTAAATCTGTGGGCGTGAACGTGATGCTGGTTAGTATGCTCTATAAGGCGTCTCCTGAAGATGTGCGCTTTATCATGATTGACCCTAAAATGCTGGAGTTATCGGTCTATGAGGGCATTCCGCATTTGTTGTCAGAAGTTGTCACCGATATGAAGGATGCGGGGAATGCGCTGCGTTGGTGTGTGGGTGAGATGGAACGACGTTACAAGCTGATGTCAGCCCTTGGCGTGCGCAACCTTAAAGGTTTTAACGAAAAGGTGAAAGCGGCAGAAGCCGCGAATAATCCGATCCCTGACCCACTATGGAAATCGGGCGATAGTATGGATGAATCGGCGCCTAAACTGGAAAAACTGCCCTATATCGTGGTGGTGGTAGATGAATTTTCCGATCTCATGATGGTGGTTGGTAAAAAAGTCGAAGAGTTGATCGCACGATTAGCACAAAAAGCACGGGCCGCGGGTATTCACCTTGTGTTAGCCACCCAACGTCCTTCTGTTGATGTGATTACGGGGCTGATTAAAGCCAATATTCCAACGCGTATGGCGTTTACTGTCTCGACCAAAACAGACTCGCGCACCATCCTTGACCAAGGCGGCGCTGAGTCGTTGCTGGGAATGGGGGATATGCTCTTTATGCCGAATGGTTCCAACCATCCGATCCGCGTGCATGGTGCCTTTGTCAGTGATGAAGAAGTGCATCGGGTGGTTAATAATTGGAAAGCGCGAGGCAAGCCGCAATATATCGATGAAATCACCCAAGGCGATCAAGGTGCAGATAGCTTATTACCTGGTGAAGCGCCGACCGGCGGCGATGGCGAAGAGCTGGACCAGTTGTTTGATCAAGTAGTTGAATTTGTGACCGAAAGTCGTCGTGGTTCCGTGTCTGGTGTCCAGCGTCGATTTAAAATTGGTTATAACCGTGCGGCGCGTATTGTGGAACAACTCGAAGCACACGGTGTCGTAAGTTCACCAGGCCATAACGGTAATCGCGAAGTAATCGCACCGCCGCCACCGAAAGATTGATCGAATGGAAGGTTCAATGACTCGATTTGCTGCTGTCCGCCACCTGTTGGCGGTGATATCTCTCTTGGTTGTTGTCAGCGCGCAAGCGCAAACAGAGGCGCAACAACATTTAATCGAAAGACTGAATAAGGTTGATGCGTTCAGCGCACAGTTTGAACAAAAGGTCCAAAGCCCAGAGGGTGACGAGATTCATCAAGCGAAAGGGACCTTGGCTATCCAACGCCCTAATTTGTTTAACTGGACCACCACGTCGCCGGACGAAACCATCATGATTTCTGATGGTGAAACCTTGTGGTACTACAGCCCCTTTGTTGAACAAGTAACTGCCATGTGGTTAGAAGAGGCAACAGCACAAACGCCCTTCGTGCTATTGACCCGTAACCAACCGAGTGATTGGCAGGATTATCAAATCACCCAGGAAGGCAATACCTTCACGCTCACGCCAAAAACCACTGGCACCATTGGTCAGTTTGATGTCACGGTCAAGCCCGATGGTACCTTGACTGGCTTTAGAGTCGTTGAGCAAGATGGGCAACAGAGTCAGTTCGCACTGAGCCAATTTAGCCGACAAACGCCAGACGCGGACTTGTTTTCGTTTACTCCGCCTGAGTCGGTCATGGTCGACGATCAACGCCAGTCACGTTAACCGCATCGGAGGATGCCTTGCCTACCTTGCCGCTCGATTTCGCTGAGGACTTTCGCCCACTGGCCGCGCGTATGCGGCCCGTCACCTTGGACCAATATATTGGCCAGCGCCATCTGCTTGGCGAAGGCAAACCGCTACGCCGTGCCATTGAGTCGGGGACGCTTCATTCCATGATTTTTTGGGGACCACCGGGCACAGGCAAGACCACACTGGCCGATATTGCTGCGCGTCAAGCTAATGCCGAGCTGGAGCAAATTTCTGCGGTGACCTCCGGTGTGAAAGAGATCCGAGAAGCGATTGGACGTGCAGAGCAAAACAAGCAAGCGGGTGTACGCACTGTCTTATTCGTTGATGAGGTACATCGCTTTAACAAAAGTCAGCAAGACGCTTTTCTGCCTCATGTCGAGTCGGGGACCGTCACCTTTATTGGCGCCACGACGGAAAATCCATCGTTTGAGCTTAACAATGCCTTACTATCGCGCGCCCGCGTCTACCGACTGACAAGCCTGGATGATCGCGATCTTGAAGCCGTGATTGATCAAGCACTTGCCGACTCGCAACGCGGGTTAGGCGAGCAGGCACTCACTTTCGATAAAGGCGTTAAAGCGGCGTTAACCGCGGCGTGCAGTGGCGATGCGCGCATGGCGTTGAATCTTCTGGAAATGCTGGCAGATATGGCCGATGGCCAAGTGACGCTGTCGATGCTTAAAGACGTTGCCGGTGAAAAAGTGGCGCAATTCGATAAGCAAGGGGATGCTTGGTACGATTTGATTTCTGCGTTTCATAAATCCGTCCGTGGCTCGAGTCCTGATGGCGCCCTGTATTGGTACGCACGCATTGTCAGTGCCGGTGGCGATCCCCTTTATGTGGCGCGCCGCTTATTAGCTATCGCCTCGGAGGATATTGGCAATGCGGATCCACGTGCCATGCAGGTGGCATTGAATGCGTGGGATTGCTTTACTCGCGTAGGGCCGGCAGAAGGCGAGCGTGCGATTGCTCAAGCCGCTGTATATTTAGCCAGCGCGCCCAAAAGCAATGCTGTTTACACCGCATGGAAACAAGCGTTGCGAGACGCTAAAGAAACCGCCAACGCGCCTGTTCCCATGCACTTGCGCAATGCGCCGACCGCATTGATGGAAAATATGGGGCATGGGAAGGGCTATCGATATGCCCATGATGAGCCCAATGCTTATGCGGCAGGAGAGCGCTATCTACCATCCGAACTTGGCGATACTCGCTATTATCAGCCCGTTAATCGTGGGCTAGAAATTAAAATCGCCGAAAAGCTCGCCTTTCTGGCCGAGCAGGATGCAAAAAGCCCGCAAAAGCGCTAGGCAAGTTTACCCTTTTTGGGTAAGGTTTAGAGTGCAGCGACGCCATGAAGACGCAGTCTCCTCGTCGTGGTGACATCCACCGTCACCCTTTACCAATCGCGTAATACAATACGCAGTATCGACGCTTGTTTTCAAACGTGATGACAAGTGATAACCAACTAATCAACCCGAAAAGCACAGGATTAGCATGCTGGATTCCAAATTACTTCGAACTGAGCTGGAAGAAACCGCTCAACAACTCGCTCGTCGTGGCTTTACGCTTGACGTTGACGCTATGCGTGAACTCGAGGAACAACGTAAGGCGCTGCAAATTCGCACCGAACAACTGCAAGCAGAGCGTAATTCCCGATCGAAGTCCATTGGCCAGGCTAAAGCAAAGGGTGAAGACATTGCGCCATTGCTAGAAGAAGTGTCAAACCTTGGTGATGAGTTGGACGCAGCGAAAACAGAGCTCGCGGCGCTGCAGCAAAAAGTCAACGACGTGGTGATGAGCGTGCCTAACTTACCGGCGGAAGACGTCCCAAGTGGTAAAGATGAGTCTGAGAACCAGGAGATCATGCGCTGGGGTGAACCGCGTCAGTTTGATTTTGAGGTCAAAGATCATGTTGATTTAGGTGAGCTGTCCGGTGGTCTCGACTTTGCCAGTGCGGTAAAACTATCTGGCTCTCGCTTTATCGTGATGAAAGGGCAGATGGCGCGCATGCATCGTGCTTTAACCCAGTTTATGCTCGATTTACATACCAACGAACACGGCTATACCGAAATGTATGTGCCGTACTTAGTCAATGCCGACAGCCTCTATGGCACCGGCCAATTGCCTAAGTTTGGTGACGATTTGTTTAACACCAAGCCGGCCACCGAAGAAGGGATCGGCATGTCGTTAATCCCAACCGCGGAAGTACCTCTGACTAACATGGTGCGCGATGAGATCATCGATGAAGCGGATCTGCCGCTGTGCATGACCGCACACACACCGTGTTTCCGTTCAGAAGCCGGCTCCTACGGACGTGATACGCGTGGACTGATTCGTATGCATCAGTTTGATAAAGTCGAGCTGGTGAAAGTGGTGAAGCCTGAAGATTCTATGGCAGCACTCGAATCACTTACCGCCGATGCCGAAAAAGTATTGCAGTTGCTGAACCTGCCTTATCGAAAAGTACTGTTATGCACCGGTGATATGGGCTTTGGCGCGGCCAAAACCTATGACCTAGAAGTTTGGTTGCCTGCGCAAGATACCTATCGTGAAATTTCATCATGCTCAAATACCTTGGACTTCCAAGCGCGTCGTATGCAGGCGCGTTTCCGCCGTAAAGGTGAGAAGAAGCCTGAGCTGTTGCACACGCTCAATGGGTCTGGCTTAGCTGTGGGTCGTACCTTGGTGGCCATTTTGGAAAACTATCAGCAAGCGGATGGTCGTATCGAAATCCCTGAGGTATTACGTCCGTATATGGGTGGACAAACGCATATAGGCTAATGGGCTCACCGTGTGCTTAATAACCATGAAGCCGGCACGATTGTCGGCTTTTTTTATGCTTGCATAAACGTGGGGATTATCGGTTAAGCGCTATCTGTTAAGCGCTATTTCGCGGCTCATGCAAGGGCGATAAGGTATTAAAAATATCGTCCTGTGGTGCAGGAAAGCCTGCTAATAGGTCGGCAAGACAATTATCGAGCACGGTGAGTATCACTGCATTGACGCGCTGAGATAGTGCGAGGCGACTGGCCAGTGGTGTCTTATCAGCTAACGGTTTCTCAGTTGCCAACGATTTCTCAGTTGCTAACGGTGCCTCAGTCGCTAAGGCCCGCTCAGCGTCGGTGCTGAGCTGGGAAGTAAGGCGATCAATCTCTGTGTTTAGCGAATCCTCTAGGTTAAGGTGCTGGAGCTGGCATAAGCGTTTCACTAAAATTTGCTGTTGCAGGTTTAATGACTGGCTCGCGTTTGGCGTCGCTTTGTGTAACTGAATACTGGCGTAAGAATATCGCTGACGTGCTTGTAATAATTCTAAAACGGCATACCACACGTGTTGATAATGCGACAAGCTGGCTTCGTCATTGTGGGCTATCAGGAAGGGTGGCACCGCCTCGTCAACAAGATAAATAATATGTTGTAACGCGCGGTTTTTCATCCGTGCTTGTGTGACTTCATCGTATTGCGGTAGCGCATGTAAATGATGAAATAAAAGCCGATACATCGGTTTTTGTGCCTGAGGCGCTAAGTGGTGCAATTGACGAATTTGACTGAGTAAATGTTGGTAGTCACTGGAAGCAATATGTGTTTGAGCGGCCAGCTCACGTGCGTGCTGCAGCAGCGCACGTAATTCATGTAGCTGATGTAACGGCCAATCTGGGCGTTGACGGTAAAGTACGACGGCGACGACGACCGCTATTCCGAGCGCCAGTGCGCCTACCATGACTAACCATCCCATATGTTCTCCTTGCGATCGCGACTCTCCGTCATCAAACTCAGCATGAACTGTGCCAAAGATGAGAAGCGGGTCACATCCTATGAAAGCGGCGTTAAGGGCATCAAGATCAGATAAAAACGCACTATGATAGCGCTTGAGCGCACTCAAACGGTGCAAACTATCAAACGCTGTAAACTAAGAGAGGCGCAGACAAAAAAAAGAGCCCTTGTTGGGCCCTTTGATGTTTTAGCTATCGCGCTGTTTTACATGACGCGCATGCCAGGTTGAGCCCCTTCATGCGGCTCTAAAATCCAGATTTCTTTGCCACCCGGACCCGCCGCGAGGATCATGCCCTCTGACATGCCGAATTTCATCTTGCGAGGCTTTAAGTTGGCGACCATGACGGTGTGCTTACCCACGAGATCTTCCGGCTTGTAGGCCGATTTGATCCCAGAGAACACCTGACGCGTTTCACCGCCAATATCGAGCTTAAACTTCAGCAGTTTGTCCGCTTTTGGCACCGTCTCACACTCAACAATTTTAGCGACACGCAGATCGACCTTAGCAAAGTCACCAAATTCGATTTCATCGGCAATCGGCTCGTCCGCTAACGGCCCTTGTGCTTTGGCCTTTTCTGCTTGTTCAGCGGCTGCATCTTCCTTGCTCGCGGCGATCATGGCGTCGACGGCTTTCGGATCGATACGGTTAAACAGTGCCTTGAACTTGCTAATGCGATGGCCGATCAGTGGCGTCGCAATGCTTTCCCACGTCAAGGTATCATTCAAAAAGCCTTCCGTGCGCTCTGCCAGCTTAGGCATCACAGGTTTGAGGTACGTCATCAGCACACGGAATAGGTTAATCCCCACAGAGCAAATCGCTTGTAGTTCGGCGTCTTTTCCTTCTTCTTTAGCGATCACCCATGGCGCCTTTTCGTCCACGTATTGGTTGGCTTTGTCGGCCAAGCCAATAATTTCGCGGATGGCGCGGTTAAACTCTCGGGCTTCGTAAAGCTCACCAATGTATTCAGCTTTGTCGATGAACGATTGATAAAGCTCGGGTTCGGCGCACGTATCAGAGAGCTGACCATCAAAGCGCTTAGTGATAAAGCCAGCGTTACGTGATGCCAGGTTGACGACCTTGTTGACAACATCCGTGTTCACACGTTGAATAAAATCATCCAGGCTTAAATCCAGATCATCAATGCGGCTATTTAGCTTGGCCGCGTAATAATACCGCAGGCATTCTGGATCAAGATGGTTCAAATAGGTACTGGCTTTGATAAATGTCCCTTTTGACTTGGACATTTTCGCGCCATTGACCGTGACATAGCCGTGCACGAAGACGTTGTTAGGCTTACGGAAGCCAGCACCGTCCAGCATGGCAGGCCAGAACAGACTATGGAAATAAACAATATCTTTGCCGATGAAATGGTATAGCTCGGTGTCGCTATTAGCCTTCCAGTATTCATCAAAGTCGATATCACCGCGTTTGTCACAATAGTTTTTAAACGACCCCATATAGCCGATCGGTGCATCGAGCCAAACGTAGAAAAACTTGCCGGGTTGGTCGGGGATTTCAAAACCAAAGTAGGGCGCATCGCGGGAGATATCCCACTGCTGAAGACCGGTTTCGAACCACTCATTCATCTTGTTAGCGATTTCGCTTTGCAGCGAACCAGACTTGATCCACTCGTTAAGCATTTGCTCGAACTGTGGTAAATCGAAGAAAAAGTGCTCTGAATCACGCATCACCGGCGTGGCACCGCTGACTGCGGAACGAGGATTGATCAATTCAGCCGGCGTATAGGTTTCACCACAGTTATCACAGTTATCGCCGTATTGATCGTCGGCGTGACACTTCGGACATTCGCCTTTGACAAAGCGATCCGGCAAGAACATTTCTTTTTCCGGATCAAACAGCTGAGATATCGTGCGGCTGGTGATATAACCTTTATCACGAAGTTGCGTATAAATGAATGACGCTAATTCGCGGTTTTCATCACTGTGGGTGCTGTGGTAATTATCGAAGCTGATATCAAAGCCATCAAAATCTGCCTGGTGCTCTTGTTGCACGCCGGCGATCATGGCTTCTGGCTCGACACCCATTTGCTGCGCTTTTAACATGATAGGTGTGCCGTGAGCATCGTCAGCACAAATAAAGTGAGTGGTGTTGCCACGCAGGCGTTGATAGCGAACCCATACATCTGCCTGAATATGCTCGAGCATGTGGCCCAAATGAATCGAGCCGTTCGCATAAGGCAGCGCACAGGTCACCAGAATTTTCCGTGGGTTTGCAGCCATAATCTTGTTTATTCGCTCTTATGATATGAATGGAATGATTGCGGAAATCTTACCTGATACGATATGCCTTGCCTAGTGTAAGGCCGGGTCCTCGCGCGTTTATCCGTTAAAGACGCACACGAGCGGCTAACATATTTCAATCAACGGGATGGTGCTGGATGTTTTTTGGGTCCAAAAAGAAAAAAACAAAAAAAGAAGACACAGCTGCTTCGCTCTCAAACCTTGATGATGCGATCGCGTTACTTAATCAATTCTCACACCCGCAGTTGGTCGAGCAGTGGGCAAGCCAAACGGGGTGGGTGAGAACCGCAGATCATGGCTTTAGGGTCACGTTCCCCTTTGCGGCGCACTCTATCGCTGAAGCGCTTAAAGATTGGCTCAGTGCGCAGTCTGATGCCCTTGCCAACCAATTTGAACTGATGCAACGGGTAGCACCGTTAAAAACGGGCGAAAAAACGCCGGTGAAAGGGGTGAAAAACCTGATTGTTGTGAGCTCAGCGAAAGGTGGCGTCGGTAAATCGACCACCGCTGTAAACCTAGCGCTTGCGTTGCACGCGGAGGGCGCTGCAGTCGGCATTGTTGATGCGGATGTGTATGGGCCGTCTTTACCTATCATGTTGGGCGCCAAAGATAGTGAGCCACAAACCCATGATGGCAAGTTAATGGAACCTGTGACGCGCCATGGTATCGCCTCAAATTCGATCGGTTATCTGGTGCCCGCAGATAACGCGACTGTTTGGCGAGGTCCTATGGCCTCAAAAGCGTTTGCACAGCTGATCAACGAAACACGGTGGCCCGAGCTGGACTATTTAGTCGTCGATATGCCGCCTGGTACCGGTGACATCCAACTGAGTTTGGCGCAACAGTTTCCGGTGACAGGCGCGATTGTGGTGACAACGCCACAAGATTTGGCATTGGCCGATGCGGTGAAAGGGGTGGCGATGTTTGAAAAAGTTCACGTTCCCGTGTTGGGCGTGGTAGAAAACATGAGTTATCACATTTGCTCGCAATGCGGCCATCATGAAGCCATTTTTGGCTCAGGGGGCGCCGATAAAATGGCGCAAGAGCAGGGGACGCCAGTGCTTGCACAGGTACCGCTTCATGTCGCGATTCGGGAAGATATTGATGCTGGTGTTCCAAGCATGGTCGCGCGCCCTAACAGTGAGCATGCGGCGGTTTATCGACAGATGGCAGCGACGGTCGCCAGTCAGCTCTACTGGCAAGGTGAAACACGTCCTGAACAGATTAGCGTACAAACTGTGTCGCCCTGATTGCGCAACCGGCCGTGATTTATCGGCTAAAGCGGCCGGATGCACAGACAAGCGCGATTTTCTCTGGCGCCAGCTGCTTCAACTCCCTATAATCAGGCGGTTTATGTTGATTCCGCCAAGCTTCCCCTGGGTATTCATATTATGAGTGACAACAACCACCACTGCGTTATTATCGGTATTGCAGGTGCCTCTGCTTCCGGTAAAAGCCTGATCGCCAGCACCATTTATAAGGAATTAAAGGAAAAAGTCGGTGATCATCAAATCGGCGTGATTACAGAAGATAGATATTATCGTGATCAGAGCCACCTCAGCATGGAAGAGCGCGTAAAAACCAATTATGACCACCCTCAGGCACTGGATCACGATCTTTTGTGTGAGCATCTTGAAGCATTGGTCGCCGGTCAGCCGGCTGATGTGCCGGTTTATAGTTACTCCGAGCATACCCGTATGGGAGAAACCACGACGATGACGCCCAAAAAAGTGATCATCCTCGAAGGTATTCTGCTTCTCACCGATCCCCGTCTTCGCAATTTGATCCACGCCAGCGTCTTTATGGACACGCCACTTGATATTTGTTTACTGCGTCGGATGAAACGTGACGTTGCCGAGCGCGGTCGTACCATGGATTCGGTGATGGAGCAGTATCAAAAGACGGTCCGCCCTATGTTTATGCAGTTTATTGAGCCGTCGAAGCAATATGCCGATATCATTGTCCCGCGCGGGGGTAAAAACCGCATTGCGATTGATGTACTAAAAGCGCATATCGCGCGTTTACTTAAAGCGTAAGGCATGATCTCCCATCACATAATGGGTCAATGACTGTCTCTCTAGGTAATCAGTCGTGGTTTAATCCACAATGTGTGCGCGAATATATCGAATGTGTGCGCGAATATATCGAATGAGTGCGGTGCACAAAGCAAGACACCGCGTGAGTAAATAACCGTGAGGAATGTTAGATGCGACTGTGCGACAGGCATATCAAAGAACACCTTGATGATGGCCGCATCAAAATTGATCCCCGTCCTGCCGCAGACGCGATTTCGGGCGTGACTGCGGATGTGACTCTGGGTAACCAGTTCCGTGTGTTTAACGATCATGGGGCCGCTTATATTGATTTATCGGGGCCGAAACAAGAAGTGAACGCCCAACTTGAGCGTGTCATGAGTGATGAAATAGAAATCGCTGACGGCGACCCTTTTTATCTTCATCCGGGTCAATTGGCCTTGGCAGTCACGCATGAGGCTGTGACATTACCCGATAATATTGTCGGTTGGCTCGATGGCCGTTCATCGTTGGCGCGGTTGGGTTTGATGGTCCATGTCACGGCACACCGAATAGATCCGGGCTGGTCAGGGCGAATTGTTCTAGAGTTTTATAATAATGGGCGTCTACCGTTAGCGCTACGTCCCGGCATGCCGATCGGCGCCTTAAGCTTTGAGCCCATGTCAGGGTCAGCGGACCAGCCTTATAATAAACGGGACAATGCCAAGTACAAAAATCAGCAAGGGGCAGTCGCCTCTCGTATTAGCCAAGACAAGGCTTAATGAGTGAAATGCGCCTGAGGGCGCATTTTTTTTCTCACCAGGAACTCGACGGTTAAATCGTGGTCGATAACGCGTCTGACACACAAGGAGCATCTTGCAATGATAAAAAAAATCGTCCTTATTCTCGCAGCATTTGTCGTGGTGTTGATTGGCGCCGTCGCGACTTTAATTGCCACGGTAAACCCCAATCAATTTAAACCCTTGCTGGTGGAACAAGTCGCAGAGCAAACGGGCTATGAGGTCGTTATCGGTGGCGACATCGAGTGGCAGTTCTGGCCGAGTTTGGGCTTTTCCATTGCTGAGGTGGCGATCAAAAACCGACCTGGTTTTGATGAGCCTGATTTACTCCGTTTGTCCCGCGCGCAATTATCCGTTGATGTGTTGCCATTGATGTCTCAGACATTACAAGTGGGTGAAATTGTCTTACAAGACCCGCATGTATTTATCCAAACGTTGGCGAACGGCGATAGCAATGTGACGCCAACTCAAACAGTGACGCCAACTCAACCAAAAAACGTTGGCGCGTCGGCAGAGCGACAGACAAGTTCGACGTCGTCAGAGCCGGCTAGCCAGCAAGATACAGTGAGTGGGACGTGGCAAGTTTCTTTACAAGGTCTACGCGTCACCAATGCCAGTGTCGTGATTAAAGATGATCAGGTGGGTACGCAAACGGCCTTACGAGATGTTGATCTCCAAGTGGGCAATATAGCAACCGATATATGGACGCCACTGACCGTATCACTGCGTGGCGAACAGGATGGTGCGACCTTCAGCGCGCAAGGGCAGGGTGAACTGAAGCTTGCCGCGGATCCACAACAAAGTCAGTTACGAGAACTTGCGCTAAATGTTTCGGCACAACAAGGCGAGATGACCATCAATGAAGCCAATATTACCCTCGACCGTGCCGCCTTGGGTCAAGCGGCTCAGCTCGGCTTTAATATCAATGCGCAGACGTCAGAGCTAAAGGTTGAAACCTCTGGAAACGCACAAGTTACTGTTGCAGAAAGCCAAGACAAGGTCACAGTGCAGGGGTTGGACATGCTCACTCAGCTCTCGGGTGACGCATTACCCGGCGAGTCGCTGACTCAAGAGCTGGCGGCAGATATCGTCTTCGATGCCAAGCAGCAAACGTTAGATATCACTGAGATGACCAGCCGTCTTAATACTGACGAGGTGGTCATAGACGGTAAAGTGGCCATCAAGCTGGCAGATATCCCGCAAATTCGTTTTGCACTCAATACCAATCACATCGATCTCGATACCTTGTTACCGACAGACAATGCAGCGCCTCGTCAATCTGCAAACGAAAGTCAGTCTGGGTCCAATGATGAATCCAGCCCCAGTACGCAAACTGGGTCACTTAGCCAAGAAGAGCCTGATCTGAGAGTGTTGAAGACGCTGGATATTGCCGGCTCACTGGCGATGAAAGGGCTTACCGTGAGTAACGTTACCTTAGGACAAACACGCGCCACGGTTGCTATCAACCGTGGCAAAGTCGACGTGTCCGAGCTGATCACGCAAGCCTATGAAGGCAGGGTAGTTGTGCAAGGGATGTTAGATACCACTCAAACCCCCGCGCGCTATCAAGTGAGTAAAAAAGCACGCAACATTGCCATCTTGCCGTTATTGGAGGATGTCGCACAGGTTGATCTGCTTGAAGGCAAAGGCAATGTGGATATTAACCTCCAAGGTCAAGGTTTATCGCCTTATGCTCTCCGTCAGGCGATTCAGGGCAGTGCCGCGATTTTCTTTGAGGATGGCGCGATCAACGGCATTAACTTGGCACAAATGCTGAGAGAAGCAAAAGCGACGTTGAAAGGAGAAGCGACCAGCAACGCTGCCAACGATGTGCGCAAAACCGACTTTAGTGCGCTCACCGCCAGTTTTACCATCGGAAATGGCATGGCACGTACCAACGATTTGCTACTAGAAGCCCCAGCGCTGCGAGTCAGAAGTGAGGGGCAAACTGATTTGCTGAAAGAAACGTTAGATTTTGATGTGTTCACGTCTGTGGTTGAAACCAGCAAGGGTCAAGGCGGCAAAGATATTGATGAACTTCGTGATGTGACCATCCCAGTGACGGTGGCCGGTACCTGGCAATCGCCGAGTTATCAATTAGATATCAAGCAGCTACTCAGCAGCAACAAAGTCTTGGAAGAAAAGGCACGCAAAGAAGCACAGCGTGGGATTAAAAAGTTACTGGGTGATAAAGCGGATGATGACAAGGTAAAAGAGGCAACCGATAAACTGCTTAATTTATTCCAGTGATCGGTTTACAACTTTTTACGCTAATAAATCAAAACCTTGTTAAAGGATAAGCGATGGATTCTATTACCCAGGCGGCACTGGGCGCGGCGGTTGCTGGGTTAGTCTCGGGCAAGCGCTGTTCTCCAAAAGTGCTTTTGGCCGGTGCTGCATTGGGCACCTTACCTGACTTAGATGTGCTGATTGATTATGGCGATCCGGTGGCGAATACGGTCAACCACCGTGGATTCAGTCACTCATTATTTGTGCTGCCTTGGGTTGGTGCAATCATCGGATGGTGCGGGTGGCGATGGCGTCGTCAATGGCCGCTGTGGCAAGTCATGACGCTGGTGATCGCGGTGCTCGTGACACACCCGTTGTTGGATGCGATGACGGTTTATGGTACCAAGCTTTTTTGGCCGTTAGACGTGCCTTCGGTAGCAGTCGCCAGCCTGTTTATTATTGACCCACTTTATACGGTGCCCTTATTGGTCAGTGTTATCGCCGCGTGTATTTGGCGACATCGGGGCGCCAAAGCATGTGGTATCGGGTTGGCAGTCTCTACGCTCTACCTGGCCAGTTCGGTCTATCAGCTTGAAAAGATTGAAGTACGTGTTGCAACCCAAACCCAAGGAACCGACTTGGCAGGGCGGCCGCATATTATTATGCCCACCCCGTTTAACACGCTGCTGTGGCGAGTGGTGATTATCGGCGACGACCACTACTGGGAAGGACTCGCGTCACGCTTAGACAAAGATAAGCATATTCAATGGATCACGCGTCCTCGCGGACAATGGCCACTAGCGGGCTCGGAAACATTAATGGCACTTCGCACGTTTTCGCGTGATTTTATTCGCTTTGAAAATCGGAATGGGCAGCAGGTGGTGACCGACTTACGTTTTGGCGTAGCAAACTATCAACCCTTTCAGTTTTTGCTTGCCGAGCAAGACGCCGAAGGGCAGTGGCAGCCAGTTATGCCTAAGCAGCTTGAGCCAGGGCCGCTACGAGACAGCGCCTTGCCAACCCTCTGGCAGCGATTGCTGGGTGATCAATCGATTGATGCGCGTTTGTGTCGCCAGTCTTGCCAAGAGGATGCCGTGGACAAGACGCAGTCGATATCGTTAAACGCGAAGCCCTGAGAAAAGCGGCGCTCAGGTTAACGTCAGCCACGGCTTTCTTTGTTTTTACTCGGTAGCTTACCAGTCAATGCCTTGGCGCGCTTTCACGCCGGCGTCGAAGGCATGCTTAACGTTTCTGACTTCCGAGACGGTATCTGCTATCTCAACTAAGCGGCGGTGTGCGCCACGCCCAGTGATGATAACGGATTGTTCGCTAGGGCGTTGTTGCAGGGCATCAATGACTTCATCGAGGCTGATATAGTCGTACGTGATCATGTAGGTGATCTCATCCAGTACCACTAAATCGTAGCGGTCATCCGCAAGCATCGCCTGACACGCTGCCCATATTTGCTGAGCGGCTTGGGTGTCTGCGGTTTTGTCCTGCGTATCCCAGGTAAAACCGGTACTCATCACGTGAAAGTCGACACCATGTTGGCTCAGTAAATCCCGCTCTCCACAAGCCCACGTGCCCTTGATGTACTGAGCTACGCCACACTTTAGCCCATGGCCGGCGGCCCGCGCCACTGTGCCAAACGCGGACGTCGATTTACCTTTACCATTGCCTGTTATGATCAGGAGGAGCCCTTTTTCTTGTTGCGCGGCTTCAATTCGAGCATCAACTTTTTCTTTTAACTTTTGCTGACGATGCTTGTGTCCTTGTTCTGACATACGATTTCTAACCCCAAATAAACGTTACACCATAGTAAAGCGACGTCATGCTTCATGCTACCCATAACAACGCAAAGGCGAGCAGATTGAAGCGACTAGGCATCTGAGTGTCGACTTGATAGAGTAAAACTTTACCA
Source organism: Salinivibrio sp. MA607 (assembly GCF_001996245.1). Lineage (NCBI taxonomy): Bacteria > Pseudomonadati > Pseudomonadota > Gammaproteobacteria > Vibrionales > Vibrionaceae > Salinivibrio > Salinivibrio sp. MA607. The sequence goes on from NZ_MUFJ01000029.1 coordinate 31,593, forward strand.
ATAAGGAGACTCTATCGATGACAACCCAAAAAAATGTGCCGAGTCTATTGGTGGTTTGCTTAGGCAATATTTGTCGTTCACCGACGGCAGAAGCGGTATTACGCGCCCGTGCCCAGACGAGAGGGATCATGGTGAACATTGATTCTGCGGGGACAGCAGGTTATCACCAAGGTAATCCGCCAGATAAGCGGAGCCAACAGGCAGGTCAAGCGAGAGGGTACTCGTTTGCCGGTATTCGAGCCCGTCAAGTACGGCAGGAAGATTTTGCGGATTTCGATATGATCTTAGCGGCCGATGAAAATAACTTGGCCGACCTGCATGCACAATGTCCGGCTGATTACCAAAACAAACTGTCTCTGTTTCTCAGTTGGGGAGAGCAGACGGAGGGTGCGATCCCTGATCCTTATTACGGCGGCGACGATGGATTTGAGCACGTACTGGACTTATTGGAGCAAGCAGCAGACGGTGTGCTAGACCATATTGTTGCAAAGACCAACGCGCAATAGAAGCAGTTAAGACCACAGCCAGTTAAGACACGCAGGGCATGAAAAAAGGCGCTGTCATCAAGCGCCTTTTGGGTTTGTGATGAGAGACGCTACCATTTTTTCTTGGGGGCAAACAGCTCGTCCAATTCGCTTTTTTCTTCTTCTTGCTCGGACTGCAATTTCTCATGACCACTGTTTAGCGTATGAGTGATGTCGCTGTGCATTTTTTCAAGATGCTGTTTCATCTCTGACGAGTATTCATCGGTCTTTGGACTGACGACATCGATCGCTTTTTTCAGTAATTGCTGCGCCGTGCCCATTTGACCTTTATTTTTCGCATCGTTGGCACGTTTAATCACGTTCTCAATATTTATCTTGAGCTGCATTTGCTCTAGTCGCGCGTTTTCCGACACAAAAGCTTGCGTTGCCAAGCGGCCTTTCGAATGCTCGGCTTTAACCACTGAGCGCAAGCGCTTGACGAGTTTGAGCATCGATATTGCCTCTCGGTCGTTATTAGGCACTTTAAACGATGTCGAGTCCCGGTTGGAGTAGCTTTGTTTGACCTGATCGATTTGAGCCTGGGTCGCACTAATTCGTTGCTTAATTGACTTATCCGATGGATCGACCTCGTACATGGCTTTCAAGGAATCCAAGATCTTTTTGTTCAAGCACGCCAGTAACGTCCCGCTATAGGGTAGGTTATGCGCATTGCCAATCAGCTCTTCTGTCGCATCGATGACGGCAATGTGCTTCGCCATTTCTTGGCGCTTGTGAGACTCGATTTGCTTTCGTTGTTGAGCCAATATGTTGTAGCCGACAATCAGGCCGAGCAATATGACACAAAGGCCAGCTATCAAGGCAATATTCATAATTTAGCGTCGATGTTCCTTGCAATAAACTCAACTGGTTAAGATACACCATCTCGACTGACAGAGATAGCATCAATCGAGAGGTGAAAGCTGCATGAGTGATCCGCCTCTAACTCTGAGCGTTGCGGCCTCGTCGAATGCGCCTTTATGAGTGTGGCCCATGATCTCGCGATCTGCGATAAAGTTGTTGCAATAAAATACTATTTGCGATCGAGTCGGTTAGAATGACAGGGTAAATTGCTTAGTGAATGTGCAATCGCTAACGTTTATATAACCAAAGCCTATTAAATAGTCGAATTTGGGTATATAAATGAGTGATATAAAACCATGCTGCCACTTAACCCACGAGGCTGACGCGTCTGCACTATGAAATTACAACAGCTTAGATATATCGTTGAAGTCGTTAACCACAACCTTAACGTATCTGCGACGGCGGAAAGTTTGTATACCTCTCAACCTGGGATTAGCAAACAAGTCAGGCTGTTGGAAGATGAGCTAGGCGTACAAATATTCGAACGAAGTGGTAAGCATTTAACGCAAGTAACACCAGCCGGTGAGGCGATTGTCGAGATCTCACAAAGCATTTTATCACGAGTAGAAAGCATCAAAGCGGTCGCTAGTGAGCATACTCATCCTGAAATGGGGAACCTCAATATATCGACCACCCATACGCAAGCGCGTTATGCATTACCCGACGTGATCAAAGCCTTTACCAAGCGGTACCCGAAAGTTTCCTTGCATATGCACCAGGGGACGCCGACGCAAATATCCAGTTCAGTGGCAAAGGGGACGTCTGACTTTGCCATTGCAACCGAAGCATTTCATCTCTACGAAGATTTGGTGATGCTGCCTTGTTATCACTGGAACCGCTCGATCATTGTCACGCCCGATCATCCTTTAGCACAAAAAACGGATCTCAGTATTGAGGATCTCGCGGCCTATCCGCTCGTAACGTATGTGTTTGGGTTTACAGGGCGATCTGAGCTGGATGAAGCCTTCCATCGCGCTAACCGCACACCGAAAATTGTATTCACAGCAACTGATGCGGATGTGATTAAAACCTATGTGAAGTTAGGCCTAGGTGTGGGCGTGATCGCGAGCATGGCCATGGATAGTCATGCTGATGCAGATTTGGTTGCCATCGATGCGAGTCATATTTTCGGTGCGAGCACCACCAAGATAGGCTTCCGTAAAGGAACCTTTCTTCGTAGTTATATGTATGACTTTATTGAGCGTTTTGCGCCGCATTTGACCCGAAATGTGATTGACCAAGCGGTAGCACTGCGTACCAATGAAGAAATTGATGCTATGTTCAAGGACATTCCGCTTCCGGTTCGATAAACTGTTTAAAACGACGAGGCTGCTGAGGCAGCCTTTTTTGATCACGCACTCATCAATACCTTCATGCTAATCATGTCATCTTTATCGTTCAGCGACCAATTTAATCAGTTAACCAATCTGTTGATACAGCACCAAAATCTGTGGCGACCGATGCCGATGGCGCATACTCAGCTTCCTTGGCAAGACGGCGGGCCGCTTTGCCAATGGCTCGCCACGTTGGATAATACGCAACTCGCGGCGTTAAACGCGGATCCAGACGCTGTGATAAAAAAACTCGCGACCTGGTGGCCAGCGTTAAACCAGTTACCTGCGTTAGTCTCAGTACCGATGGCGCAACATACTGATATTGAAATTGATTCGCGCTTGAATGTTGGTGTGCCGGGACGCAAATGGGCGCAAATACAGGCGTATTTAGGCGCGATGCCGCAAACAGATAAGACGGCGTGTTATTTAGAGTGGTGCGCTGGAAAAGGATACTTAGGACGCGGTGTCGCGGCGATCACAGGTAAACCAGTAGAAAGCGTAGAATGGCAATCGGAACTGTGCGAACAGGGACAAACTTTCGCGGATCAAAAGGCGCTCCCGATGCAGTTTTACTCGTTAGATGCAATGAGTGAGGCGGCAACAGTCGTCATTGCCGGTTGTGAGCACGGGCTGGCGTTGCACGCGTGTGGCGACTTACACGTAAAGCTTCTTCAAAAGGCGGTCGCAACGGGTATGCGTGCACTAACGGTTTCACCTTGTTGTTATCATTTAATTCGCGGAGATAGGTATCAACCTTTATCCGCACAGGCGCAGGAAGCCGCCCTGACGCTTTCAAAAGCAGATTTAAAGCTCGCGGTTCAAGAGTCCGTCACTGGCGGGCAGCGGGTGCGCCGTCAACGCGAGCAGGAGGTCACTTATCGGTTGGGCTTTGATGAATGGCAACGTGACTATCAACAATCTGAGCACTATTTACCGCTACCCGCACTCAAAAAGTCACAGCTTACCCAAGGGTTCGCTGCCTTTTGCCGCTGGGGGGCCGCGCAAAAAGGGCTCACATTCCCCGGCGACTTTGATCAGACTCACTACTTGGCTCGAGGCGAAGCAAGGTTTCTCGTGCTGGAGAAAATCAATCTAATTAAAAGTGCATTTCGGCGCGCCATGGAGCTGTGGCTAGTGCTTGATCGTGTTTTATATCTTCAACAACATGGATACCGTGTCACGCTAACCCAGTTTTGTGAACGCGAACTCACGCCAAGAAACCTCCTTATTCATGCAGAGCGTACTCATGGCGACCATGTTCATGGCGACCATATTCATGGCGACCATATTCACTTAAAAAAGAAACGACGTAATAACAATTAAGCACGTGTATAACGTGTTACGCCTAGTTGACAATATCTAGCGCGCCAAAGCCGGATGGTACTCGCTGCCGCGACTGAAAATGGGTACACTGGCGGTAAATAGTTTAATGTGAAGAAACTTTATTATGCCAGATATTGGTGTGTCGATTGCGGTGGCTCTGATCTTAGGGTTAGGGTGCTTTGTGCAGAGTTTGATTGGCTTTGGAATGGCGATCGTAGCGGCGCCGCTTTTATTGATGATTGATCCGAAATTGGTACCAACGACAATTTCGATGGTGGGGCTGACATTAGCCAGTATTAACGCTTGGCAATATCGTCATCAGTTGTCTTTTCGTGATTTGAGTTGGGCGTACTTCGGCCGAGTGCCAGGCACCGCGGTTGCGGGCGGGATCATGTTGGTAGTCACAACACAAATGCTTGAAATTATTATAGGTGCTGCCGTCTTGCTCGCTGTGTTTGCCAGTGTGATGCGCTTTAATATTGCCCCCAACCGGCGTAACTTTTTTATCGCTGGGTTTACGTCGGGAGTCATGGGAACAACGACCAGTATCGGTGGTCCACCGATGGCGCTTGTGTTACAGCATGCAGAGGTGAATAAAATGCGCGCCTGTTTGGCAGGCTACTTTGTTGTGAGCTGCATTTTGTCTTTAATCGCCTTGAGCGCGACCGATTATCTAACCTGGTGGCATGTCAAACAAGCGGCATTTGCCGTTCCTGCCGTATTGCTGGCGACCTGGTTGGCTTACCGTATTGCGCCACGTGTTAAACCGCAATTTGTTCGCCGAGCGATGCTAATACTCTGTACATTGGCGGGGATAAGTACATTGGCGCGCGGACTTATCGGTGCTTAAAGGTCGCACCCCATTAGCGTGGGGGCGACCGATGGTGTGAATCAAGGTCGGCCCTCGGTGTGTTATCCGATAAATTGCGCCGCGACAACCGTGATACCGCCGACCATTGCCAGGCTCAATCCAAGATTACCGCCAATGACTTGATAGTGCTCGTCAGTTGAGACCGTCTGGCGTGCCTTGCGCACCATCAAAACCGGGAGTACCACGGCAAGAATGACGAGTGCGATCGCAGCGTATCCTAACGCTGTGATAAAACCCTGCGGATAATACAGCGCAAAGACCAACGGTGGGAGGTAGGTAATAGCCGCTGTTTGTAAGCGCCCGCGCACGCTATCTTGGCGGTTAAAGCTGTCGGAGATAAAGTCAAACAAGCCTAAACTGACGCCGAGAAAAGACGTAGCTAGTGCTAAATCGGCGAACAGTGAGATGCTTGAAGCGATATAGTCTTGTTGAACCACTGATTGGATAATTGCCACAAACTGGGACAGTTCACCGTTTTGTACCAAGGTAGACTGTGCCACCGTCCCGAGACTGGCTACTTGCCAAAAGATATACAAGGCCAACGGAAGGGTAGAGCCAACAATCATGACCTTTCTTAGCGAGGGTAAGTCGATCCCGACGTATCGCACAATAGAAGGAATACTGCCGTGGAAGCCAAAAGACGTGAAAATGACCGGTAACGCGGCAACCAGCAAACCTCGTTCAACGGGCATTTCGACTAAGTTAATGCTAGAGACATGAGGCGTCAGTAGGGTTAAGGCCAAGATTAAGAATAATAACTTAATGGTGAATAACCCGCGGTTAATTAAATCCACTTTACTGGTGCCCAATGTCACCACAAGACCGAAAACCAGCGTAAATAAAACGGCGCCTGCCGCAGGTGGTAGCTCAATGGCCGACCATTGCGCCAGCTTTTCATTTAATTGGCTGCCCCCACCTGCAATATATGCGGCACAAAGTGAGTAGAATAAAAAGAGCATCGCAAACGACGCCAGCCATTTTCCTTTATTCCCCAAAAACTGTTTCGCTAAACTGTGCAATGTCGCGTCGGCCTCTGCGAACTGATGCACTTCTAACATCAGTAAGGCGGTATAGGTCATTAAGGCCCACATCGCACCCATGAGTGCCATCGATGCGCCAAACCCGATGCCGGCAGAGGCAAGAGGCAACGCCAGCATACCGGCGCCAATGGTTGTGCCCGCAATAATGAGCGAACTTCCGAGTACTTTATTCATATTATGTTTAACCAATGTTAATAAATAGTTAATTGTTGTGTTCGCACAAAAGATAACCTGAATTTATTCGTATTGTGCATCGTCTAGACAGATAAAAAACGGCTTTGTGTAATGTTACAGGTACGGTGTTGTAAAATAAAGTGTACGATAAGGGTGGGGTAGTGCATTGTGCCGTCTAATGTCATAATCAAGGTCGGATGATCGCGACAACAAGGAGCGGCAAGGTGGACAAACAACAACATGAAACCCCATTGCCACGGATCGCAATGCCCTCGACAGGTGAAGAGGTATTGCTGGGTGATATTACCGATACCNATGTTTAACCAATGTTAATAAATAGTTAATTGTTGTGTTCGCACAAAAGATAACCTGAATTTATTCGTATTGTGCATCGTCTAGACAGATAAAAAAACGGCTTTGTGTAATGTTACAGGTACGGTGTTGTAAAATAAAGTGTACGATAAGGGTGGGGTAGTGCATTGTGCCGTCTAATGTCATAATCAAGGTCGGATGATCGCGACAACAAGGAGCGGCAAGGTGGACAAACAACAACATGAAACCCCATTGCCACGGATCGCAATGCTCTCGACAGGTGAAGAGGTATTGCTGGGTGATATTACCGATACCAACGCCGCCTGGCTTTCAAGAGTATTATTTGAAAACGGGCTGGCGATGTCTCGTCGTGTGACTATCGGCGATGAACTTGATGATATGGCGATTGAGCTTGTACGCCTGTCACAAACGGAAGAGGTCGTGATCGTAAATGGCGGATTAGGACCGACCACGGATGATTTAACCACGGCGGCCATGGCTGCTGCGATGGGGGTAGAGTTAACCCTCAATGAAGCGTGGTTAGACGAGTTAAAACAGCGGTTTGAGCGTCGAGGCCGGCCGATGGCCCAAAGTAACCTCAAGCAGGCGATGCTGCCAGAAGGCGCAAGGTTAATTGATAACCCCAAAGGCACTGCTTGTGGCTTTCACTGTGAGCTCAACGGATGTCACTTTTACTTTACGCCCGGAGTGCCTTCTGAGTTTTTCTCAATGGTTGAACAGCAAATTCTTCCTGAGTTGTTACACAATTACCCAGCCAAAGCGCGATCGTGTTACCGTTTATTTACATTTGGGCTGTCAGAGTCGGGGATAAGCGATGTGATGGCATCGTTAGTGCTTCCCAATAGTGCAACACTCGGGTATCGCTCCAGCTTGCCGTTTATTGAAGTTAAGTTATTCATCGAGGCGGATCATGTTGAAAAAGATGCGGTTCTGGACGCGTTACGGCATCGTCTTGCGGACTATGTCGTGTCCTTTTCTGAGCCGATGACGGCGGCATTAGCTGCGGATATCAATCATCACGGTGTGGTGTTAAAAGTTGCGGAACAATTCACTGGTGGTTGGCTGGCGAGCACTTTAAACGGTCAGGCGGCACATCTGGTTGAGCAGGGGTGGGTAATGTCGAATGCGCATGTGCCAGAGCAAGCGGTCGCTAATCCCTTAGCCGCGTCATTAGCGATGGCAAGTGCGACGACGTCGCCAGGACAGCGTCAAATCGGACTTGCTTGCGGACCTGAGCTTCACGGCCAGATATGTGTGGCGATTTCTACCCCAGAAGGTGAATGGGGGCAGCGGCTTAGTTTTAAGCGACACCTTTCAAATGACGATGCACGTTGTTACATGGCGACGGTCTTATTAGACATGCTACGGCGTTATCTTAGTGGAGAAGCCGTTATTGCGGATTATGCATCCTTAACTCGCCACGACGACATTTTTATCGATGCACAGACACTAGCGTAGAGAAAGTTACAGAAAAGAAGAACACGCCACGAGGCAGTGACTGTCGGTCACGCCTCGTTCACTTGTTTTTTAATGCATGCCGGTTGGTAGTCAAAGACAATTGAGACGTTAGTTTGTGGAGCACTTTGACAGGCAAGGATTTCCCCGGGCATCACGAAAGCCATGGCATCGTGTTGAGTGACCGAACCTTGATTAAGTTTACAGCGACACGCACCACACAGACCACTTCGGCACTGATATTCAGGCTGAATGCCAGCATTTTCGAGTTGTTCAAGCAAGTTTTGGTGGGTGTTGCCACCCACCTCCACGCCATTCACATCGATAGTGATACGGGTCATAGTTCAAAATCACCGAAGTCTTCAACGCTGACTTCATTGTCGATCTGTCCAACCAAGTAGGAGCTAATCTCCGCTTCTTGTGGGGCAACTTGCACGTTATCCGATGACAACCATGCATTAATCCAAGGAATGGGGTTTTGGGTTGCATCGTCGTACGCGGGAGCGAGGCCAACAGCGGACATACGCAGGTTGGTAATGTATTCCACGTATTGACACAAGATGTCTTTGTTCAACCCAATCATGGAGCCATCACGGAATAGATACTCGGCCCAATCCTTCTCTTGCTCGGCGGCTTTTTTAAACAGATCAAAGCATTCTTGCTCGCATTCTTTTGCGATCTCAGCCATTTCAGGATCGTCCTGACCGCTCCGCAGAATATTGAGCATATGTTGTGTGCCGGTCAGGTGCAGCGCTTCGTCACGCGCGATAAATTTAATGATCTTGGCGTTACCTTCCATTAATTCGCGCTCGGCAAACGCAAACGAACAGGCAAAGCTGACGTAGAAACGAATCGCTTCAAGTGCATTCACTGACATTAAACACAAATACAACTGACGTTTTAGGGCACGCAAGCTCACGGTGACGGTATGACCGTTAATGGTGTGTGTGCCTTCACCAAGCTGATGATAGTAGTTGCTTAGTTGAATAAGATCGTCGTAATACTGCGCAATATCTTCGGCGCGCTTTTGAATGTGTTCATTCATCACAATGTCGTCAAAGACAACCGCTGGATCAGCGACAATATTACGAATGATATGTGTGTAAGAGCGCGAATGAATGGTTTCTGAGAAACTCCACGTTTCAATCCAGGTCTCTAGCTCCGGAATGGACACCAATGGAAGCAGTGCCACATTTGGGCTACGACCTTGGATAGAATCCAATAATGTTTGATACTTCAAGTTACTGATGAAAATATGTTTTTCATGTTCAGGTAGCTTGTTGTAGTCAATACGGTCGCTTGATACATCGACTTCTTCTGGGCGCCAAAAGAAAGACAGCTGCTTTTCGATCAGCTTTTCAAAAATCTCATATTTTTGCTGGTCATAACGGGCAACGTTGACCGATTGGCCCAAGAACATCGGTTCTTTAAGCGGATCGTTGTTAATTTTAGAAAACGTACTGTAAGCCATGAATCTTATTAACCTCTAGAAAAGGGCCCGGGTGGGGCCCTTCGCATATTGTGTTAGATCTTACATGCGCCGCCGGCACAATCATCATCGGCAGCTTGTGCCGCGCTTGAGTCGGATTGACCGTCCGTCGCGCCATCACGGGTGTTGTGATAATACAGGGTTTTTACCCCTAATTTATAAGCTGTGAGCAGATCTTTAAGCAGTTGGTTCATAGGAACTTTACCGCTTGCATGTCGGCTCGGATCATAATTGGTGTTGGCAGAAATCGCTTGGTCAACGAATTTTTGCATGATCCCCACTAACTGTAAGTAACCCTCATTGCTACCAATGTTCCAGAGCAGTTCGTAGTTATTTTTATATTTATCATACTCCGGTACCACCTGCTTCAAGATGCCATCTTTTGATGCTTTGACCGAGACAAAACCACGCGGTGGCTCAATGCCATTGGTGGCATTTGAGATTTGCGAAGACGTCTCAGACGGCATCAGCGCTGTCAGGGTCGAGTTACGCAAACCATGGGTTTGAATATCCTTACGTAGGGTTTCCCAATCCAGATGAAGCGGTTCGTCGCAAATCGCGTCCAAATCTTTTTTATACGTATCAATAGGGAGAATGCCCTGTGCATAGGTGGTTTCATTAAAGGCTGGACATGCGCCTTTCTCTTTCGCCAGCTCTACCGATGCACGCAATAAGTGGTATTGGATGGCTTCAAAGGTACGATGCGTGAGGCCATTCGCACTGCCATCCGAATAACGCACGCCATGTTTAGCCAGGTGGTATGCGAAGTTAATGACACCCACACCGAGCGTACGACGGTTCATAGTCGCTTTACGTGCGGCGGGCAATGGATAGTCTTGGTAATCCAACAACGCATCCAGTGCACGAATGGTCAATTCAGCCAGCTCACCCAACTCATCGAGTGATTCAAGCGCACCCAGGTTAAAGGCCGAGAGGGTACACAGTGCAATTTCACCGTTCTCGTCTTCAACATTATTCAGTGGCTTAGTGGGGAGGGCAATCTCCAGACACAGGTTCGACTGACGAATCGGCGCAACAGATGGATCAAACGGGCTATGCGTATTGCAATGATCCACATTTTGAATGTAAATACGGCCTGTTGACGCACGCTCTTGCATCATCAGTGAGAACAAATCCACGGCTTTAACGGTTTCACGCTGGATTGATTCATCTGCTTCGTACTGGGTATACAGACGCTCAAATTCTTCTTGGTTTTCAAAGAATGCGTCATAGAGCCCTGGCACATCTGATGGTGAGAACAACGAAATGTTGCCACCTTTAAGCAAACGGGTGTACATCAGCTTGTTAATTTGTACCCCGTAGTCCATATGGCGGACACGGTTCTCTTCGACGCCTCGGTTATTTTTCAATACCAGCAGCGATTCAACTTCACGGTGCCACATCGGGTAGAACAAAGTCGCTGCACCACCACGTACGCCACCTTGTGAGCAACATTTCACCGCGGTTTGGAAATACTTATAAAAAGGGATACAGCCGGTGTGGAAAGCTTCACCGCCACGAATAGGGCTACCCAGTGCACGAATGCGGCCTGCGTTAATGCCAATCCCTGCGCGCTGTGACACGTAGCGAACAATGGCACTGGACGTCGCATTGATTGAATCCAAGCTGTCGTCACACTCAATCAGCACGCAAGAGCTAAACTGGCGTGTTGGTGTCCGTACGCCTGACATAATCGGCGTTGGCAGCGAAATTTTAAACTGCGACGCGGCATTGTAGAAGCGGCGAATATAGTCAAGACGCGTTTCTTTGGGATAAGAGGCAAACAAACAGGCAGCGACCATCATGTACAAGAACTGCGCGCTCTCGTAAATCTCACCGGTGACACGGTTTTGTACCAGGTATTTACCTTCCAGCTGTTTGACGGCCGCATACGAGAAGTTCATATCACGCCAGTGATCGAGATAGCCATCCAGGGTCTCGAGCTCTTCGAGGCTGTAGTCTTCCAAAATGTGTTTATCGTATTTGCCTTTCTCAACCATGCCTTTTACATGATCAACCAGCTTAGGTGGCTCGAATTGGCCATAGGCTTTTTTACGTAAATGGAAGACAGCCAAACGCGCCGCGAGATATTGATAATCCGGGCTTTCTTCAGAGATAAGGTCGGCAGCGGCTTTGATGATTGTCTCGTGGATATCTTCAGTGCGCATGCCATCGTAAAACTGGATGTGAGAGCGCATCTCAACCAGAGAAACGGAAACGTTTGAGAGGCCTTCGGCAGCCCAAGTCACAACGCGATGGATTTTGTCGAGGTTTAAGTTTTCTTTGCGTCCATCACGCTTTAATACGGTAATTTCTTGGTTCATTTGTATGCTTTCCCAATATTTCCTTGCCAAACTGCTCTTTTTGCAAGTTCTTATAAAATGCTGATGATTTTTTGGTCGGCCTCTATGCGGACGTTGCGTCGTTCATACACTATATATAGGGGTCGGCGTGTAAGTCGGTTACAAGATAGTGATATAGGCGCACTTTTGCAAGCCAATCTGACGGCCTTAGGGTGTGGATATCTTGGGGATGTTATCCTTAAAGTTAGTAACTACCAACCTACTGGCTCAAGGCCGCCAAGATTAATGAAAATTTCAATCACTGAAAGGCAAAAATTAGCAATAAAAAAAATTTATTTTGGTTGATCTTAGTCATGATCAGTGATCGGTTTTAACTGATTGAAAAGTCAGCAAACCCCACAAAATGTGGGGTGTGACTAGGATCCAAGAAAGGCGCTAAGCTGTGTTGGTGTGGTAAAAATATGATCTGCTTCCCAATTGCTAATTAGCGCCGGATCACCCACATATCCCCAGCCAGCAACAATCGACTTCATATTCGCTGCATGAGCCGCCCGAGTATCATTTTCGATATCTCCGACGTAGAAGCAGCACTCTGGCGCACAATCAAGCGTTTTGGCCGCTTCTAAAAGAGGTAATGGATGCGGCTTAGCGTGCGCATAAGTATCGGCACCCACAATCACTTGTGCCGCTTGCAGACGCGGAAAGTGGTCGAGTAACTGATGAGTGAGCCCTTCAGGCTTATTGGTCACAATGCCCCAACGCATCGCTAAATGCGCCAACTTATCCAGCAGTGCATCAATACCTGGATACACCTGCGTCCCTTGGCAAATCGCTTGGCGATAATGATAAAGAAAGCGCGCACGTAAGGCGATAGGATCTTGATGTTTTGCTTGCTCGCCAAATCCGGCCGTGAGCAGCCCTCGCGCCCCAAAACTGGTGTGGGTGTATATTTGCTCCGCGGTCAAAGGCGGCAGATCAAATTCGGCTAAAACACGATTCGCAGCTTCACCCATATCGGGCGCAGTATCGAGCAGGGTGCCATCAAGATCAAAGAGGATGGTCGACGGAGTCATGCCAGCTTGCTTCCTTTTCAGTCGGTTAGGGGGCCTGAGTATGAACGAGATAATTCACATCGACATTGGTATTCGACAGCTTATAGGTGTCGAAAAACGGATTATAGTGCAACCCAGTCATATCTTGGGCATTAAGCGAGGTGTTATCAATCATTGTCATCAGCTCTGAGGGCCGAATAAATTTATGATGCTCGTGGGTGCCTTTCGGGACTAACTTCAGAATGTGCTCGGCACCGACAATTGCAAATAGCCAGGATTTTGTATTGCGATTTAAGGTTGAGAAAAAGACATGGCCACCCGGTTTAACCATTTGGGCACAGGCGTGAATGACAGAGGCGGGCTCAGGGACATGCTCTAGCATCTCCATACATGTCACTACATCGTATTGCTGGACAAAGCTACTGGCGTGTTCTTCGGCTGTTGATTGGATGTATTGAACATCGACGCCCGCTTCAAGCGCGTGGAGTCGGGCAACGGTGAGTGGCTCTTTACCCATATCTAAGCCGGTGACGTCGGCGCCTTCTTGCGCCATGCTTTCTGCAAGGATCCCGCCACCGCAGCCGACATCGAGCACCTTCTTACCAAATAGTCCACCGGCTTTGGCCATCACATAGTCAAGACGCAGAGGATTGATTTGGTGTAGAGGCTTAAACTCACCCTCTAAATCCCACCAACGTGATGCCATGTCTTCAAACTTTTGAATTTCTGCCGGATCGACATTTGATACCTGAGTCATAACTACAGCTTCCTTATCGGTTTTGCTGCATTATAGCGAAATCCAACACGATAAAAAGAAGCCTATCTATCAGCGCGACGTGATACATCAGGCCAGCGCGCTCAGACACCTTGTGGGCTTATATTCTTAAAAATGCATAGCCAGATACGGAAGTGGTGGGTTTTTATCCGTATAGACGCATTCAGAGCGTCTACTAACGAGATCCGTGATACATCTTGGCCATATTCACGTGTCTCGTAGAAGGCTTTGTGTTATTCTCCGTAGTCACGTATTTGAATACGCAAACATTATTTTGAGGGATGTTGGCTCCATGAGCGATCTTGCTAAAGAGATCACGCCAGTCAATATCGAAGAGGAGCTGAAAAGCTCATACCTCGACTATGCAATGTCCGTCATTGTTGGCCGAGCTCTTCCTGACGTGCGTGATGGCCTAAAGCCAGTACACCGCCGCGTATTATTCGCGATGAACGTACTAGGCAACGACTGGAACAAGCCATATAAGAAATCGGCCCGTGTGGTCGGTGATGTGATCGGTAAGTATCACCCACACGGTGATAGTGCGGTTTACGACACCATTGTGCGAATGGCGCAGTCATTCTCGCTACGCTACAGGTTGGTAGATGGTCAAGGTAACTTCGGTTCTATTGACGGCGATTCTGCGGCGGCGATGCGTTACACCGAAGTGCGCATGGCAAAAATTGCCCATGAACTGCTCGCCGATCTTGATAAAGAAACCGTGGATTATGTGCCAAACTACGATGGCACTGAACAAATCCCGGATGTGTTGCCAACACGCGTACCTAACCTGCTCGTCAACGGTGGATCAGGGATTGCGGTCGGGATGGCAACCAACATCCCACCTCACAACTTAACCGAAGTGGTTAATGGTTGTCTGGCTTACATCGATAACGAAGATATTACCATCGACGAGTTGATGGACTATATCCCAGGCCCTGACTTTCCAACCGCGGCAATGATCAATGGCCGTAAAGGGATTGAAGACGCTTACAAAACGGGCCGTGGTAAAGTTTACTTACGTGCCAAAGCGGATATCGAAACAGAAAAAAATGGTAAAGAGACCATCGTTGTTAACGAGATCCCTTACCAAGTCAACAAAGCGCGTTTGATTGAAAAAATCGCCGAGTTGGTAAAAGACAAAAAAATCGATGGTATTTCTGCACTGCGTGATGAGTCGGATAAAGATGGCATGCGGATTGTCATCGAATGTCGCCGCGATGCGGTTGCGGAAGTGGTTCTAAACAACCTTTACGCGCAAACGCAATTGCAGACATCGTTCGGTATCAACATGGTGGCGCTGGACAACAACCAGCCGAAGCTTTTCAACTTGAAAGAAATGTTGAAATGCTTTGTCAATCACCGCCGCGAAGTGGTCACACGTCGAACGGTTTACGAATTACGTAAAGCGCGCGATCGTGCCCATATCTTGGAAGGGCTCGCGGTCGCGCTTGCCAACATCGATGAAGTGATTGAACTGATTCGTCAAGCACCAACACCTGCTGTTGCCAAGCAAGAGTTACAAGACCAAGGTTGGAAACTCGGTGGCGTATCGGCAATGCTTGAAGCGGTTGGGGGCGAAAATGCCCGTCCAGAGTGGCTCGCGGCAGAATTTGGTGCCCGCAACGATGGGTCTTACTATCTCACTGAGCAACAAGCGCAAGCGATCTTGGATCTGCGTTTGCACAAGCTTACTGGGCTTGAGCACGAAAAGATCTTAGACGAGTACAAAGGGCTTCTAGAGCAAATCGCGGAGCTATTACACATCTTAGCGAGCACTGAGCGCTTGATGGAGGTCATCCGTGAAGAGCTGGAAGCGGTGCGTGATAGCTATGGTGATAAACGTCTAACTGAGATCACTGCGGCAAGTGCCGACATTGATATCGAAGATCTGATCAACCAAGAAGATGTGGTAGTGACGTGGTCACACGACGGGTACGTCAAGTACCAAGCGTTGAGTGACTATGACGCGCAACGTCGTGGTGGTAAAGGCAAATCGGCGACGCGCATGAAAGATGAAGACTTCATCGAGCGTCTATTGGTGGCAAACACCCACGACACCATCTTATGCTTCTCCACCCGTGGCCGCATGTACTGGCTGAAAGTGTATCAATTGCCGCATGCGTCACGTAATGCCCGTGGTAAGCCGATTGTTAACCTACTCCCGCTTGAAGACGGTGAGCGAATTACCGCTATTCTACCGGTGCGTGAGTACGAGGAAGACAAGTATGTCTTTATGGCAACCGCACACGGCACGGTGAAGAAAACGCCGTTGACTGACTTTAGTCGTCCACGTAGCGCCGGTATTATTGCGGTGAACTTACGTGACAACGATAGTCTGATTGGCGCGCAGCTCACCGACGATAGCAGCGAAGTCATGTTGTTCTCGCAATTCGGTAAAGTCGTGCGGTTTGTCGCCTCAAATGACACCGTGCGTGCAATGGGTCGTACCGCTGCAGGGGTGCGAGGTATTCGATTGGCCGAGAATGACCAAGTTGTCTCGCTGATTATCCCGCAAGCCGGCGCTGAGATCCTAACCGTCACCGAAAACGGCTTTGGTAAACGCACTGCTTTGGATGAATATCCGACCAAGAGTCGTGCAACCAAAGGGGTGGTATCGATCAAAGTCTCCGAGCGTAACGGTGATGTCGTTAGTGCCATTCAGGTGTGTGAAGGCGACGAGCTGATGATGATCACCAATGCGGGCACACTAGTACGTACTCGCGCCGAAGAAGTGAGCCAAGTGGGTCGAAATACCCAAGGTGTTCGTCTGATCCGCGTCAGCGATGACGAGAAAGTAGTTGGCCTACAGCGCATTGAAGAGCCTGATGAAGAAGAAATGGAAGCGCTGGCGAATGAAGCTGCTGCGACCCATAAATCAGAGGGTGTCGACACGTCGGACGAGGATGTTTCACCTACGGTGAATGATGATCAAGACGACGCGCCAGCGTCGGATGAGGATTCAAACACCTAATCGTGACTCGGTGTAAGATTAAAAAGGGTGCAGTGAACTGCGCCCTTTTTTATTGCCTATTGATTGGGTAGCGCTAAAAATATCCAGGCGTGCCAAGAAATCAGGGTGGAATGTGCCTTGGTGCTTTCAAAATGTGCGTGAAACGTGTTAAATCAATCACACGCCTTTTAAAACGAACGGCTTAAAACGTCTTTTTAAAACAACGAGTAGTCTTGCCGTCCAACGGACGCGGGAGATGACAAAAAGCAGGAGCCCCTCCCCAACATGGATAACGTCTATAACTTTTCAGCTGGCCCGGCGATGCTGCCGCGTGAGGTCATGCTTAAAGCCCAAAAAGAATTCATGAACTGGCAAGGCCTTGGCACGTCAGTAATGGAAGTTTCGCATCGCAGTGAGGCATTTTTATCTTTAGCTCGCCAGTCTGAGCAGGATCTGCGAGAACTGCTGGTTATTCCAGAGAATTATCACATTCTATTTTGCCAAGGTGGCGCACGTGCGCAATTTGCCGCAGTACCCATGAACCTCATGGGCAACCATACCATTGCTGATTACGTTGATGGTGGTTATTGGGCCGAGAGTGCCGTCAAAGAAGCAAAGCGCTATTGCACCCCGAATGTGATTAACGTTCGACGCGAGCGTGACGGTAAGCGAGCTATCTCGCCAGCCAAAGATTGGTTGCTCAGTAGTGACGCTGCGTATGTGCATTTTTGCCCGAATGAAACCATTGATGGCATTGAAATTAACGATCTGCCCGACACCCATAAGCCGATTGTCGCCGACATGTCATCGACCATTTTATCACGTCCGATCGACGTGTCTCAATATGGTGTTATTTATGCGGGTGCACAGAAGAATATTGGCCCTGCTGGACTCACATTGGTTATCGTGCGTGATGACTTACTGGGCTTGGCAAAAGATGTATTGCCAAGTGTGCTCAATTACAAAGTATTGGCCGATAAAGACTCCATGTTTAACACACCACCGACCTTTGGCTGGTATCTTGCGGCTGAAGTGTTTAAGTGGTTAAAACAACAAGGTGGTATTGAAGCGGTGTACGCGCGTAACCAACAAAAAGCGGCGTTGCTATACGATGCCATAGACCAGTCAAGCTTGTACCGGAACCAGATTCATCCTGACAACCGATCATTGATGAATGTGCCGTTTCAACTGGCCAATAGTGAGCTGGATGAAACCTTCCTCGCGGAAGCGACAGCGCAAGGCCTACATGCACTCAAAGGCCACCGTGACGTGGGTGGGATGCGAGCGTCTATTTATAACGCGATGCCACTAGAAGGGGTGCAAGCCCTCGTGGACTTTATGCATGAGTTTGAGAAAACGCACGGCTGATTCACCGTGTCCAGGTAAGATTTATCGAAAAAGACCGCTTTTGTCGTGAAAGCGGTCTTTTTATTTCCCTTCTCGACACTTTGATAAAAATAATAATTGTGAGACCGCTTGTATTTTGGTTACTCTGGAGACACTAAGCATCACGGATATAAACCAGAATGGAGCAACTGACACTTTCCCCCATCTCTCATGTTAATGGTCAAATTAACCTACCTGGCTCGAAAAGCGTGWCTAATCGCGCCTTGCTGCTTGCCGCGTTAGCGTCAGGCACCACACGATTGACCAACCTACTCGATAGTGATGACATTCGGCATATGCTTAATGCATTTACCGCGTTAGGTGTGTCGTATCAACTGTCTTCGGATCGCACCGAATGTGTGGTAGAAGGGCTGGGACAAGCTTTTCAGGTCGACACCCCGCTTGAGCTATTTTTGGGCAATGCCGGCACAGCGATGCGGCCTTTAACTGCGGCACTGTGCCTGGGTAAAGGCGAGGTGACCTTGACTGGCGAACCAAGAATGAAAGAACGCCCGATTGGTCACTTGGTCGACGCGCTCAATGCGATCGGCGCCGATGTCCGTTATCTCGAGGCCGAAGGTTACCCGCCATTGCGCATCAAAGGCACAGGGTTAGCTGGCGGTGATGTCAACATCGATGGCAGTATCTCCAGCCAATTTCTGACCGCGCTGCTGATGGCTGCTCCGTTTGCGCGCCAAGAAACGCGTATTACTATCAAAGGCGATTTGGTCTCTAAGCCTTACATTGATATTACCCTTGCTATCATGGCGCAATTTGGCGTCGAGGTGCAAAACGACAACTATCAGCGCTTTGTCGTGCCGGCTGGTCAGCACTATCGCTCGCCTGGACATTTTATGGTTGAAGGCGATGCATCGTCTGCCTCTTATTTTCTTGCGGCCGCGGCAATCAAAGGCGGTGAAGTTAAGGTCACAGGCATTGGACGGAAAAGTGTGCAAGGTGATATCCAGTTTGCCGATGCGCTAGCCGCAATGGGCGCGGACATAGAGTGGGGCGACGATTACGTGTTAGCGCGCCGCAATACGCTACAAGGCGTGGATATGGATTTTAACCATATTCCCGATGCCGCGATGACCATTGGTGTTGCGGCGTTATTCGCAAACGGACCGACGCGCATTCGTAACGTGTATAATTGGCGAGTCAAAGAAACCGATCGACTTTATGCCATGGCAACGGAGTTGAAAAAACTCGGCGCCGTGGTCGAAGAAGGTGACGATTATCTGTATGTTGAGCCACCTAAGCAACTTAAGCATGCGGCAATCGACACGTATGACGATCATCGCATGGCGATGTGTTTTTCGCTGGTGGCACTCAGTGATACGCCCGTTACCATCAATGACCCGGGTTGCACCTCAAAAACCTTTCCTGATTACTTCGACAAGCTAGCGGCGATCAGCGCTGACTGATGATAAAGCGTGAGGGTTTTTTATTGCTGCTGATATTGAGTCAGCAGCAATGATTTCCTTGTCCATTTCTTCTATAATGTGCACCGAATTATACAACCGCCCGTTTTCGTTAAAGCGTGATGCAAGCAAAGCCTGATGCGACTAACAAGCATCATGTGACTAACAAGCATGATGCGACAAAACGGGCGCGTTGAGCGATCGAGACCAACGTGGAGAGATTTATGCCGATACAGGCGCCTGTCATTACAGTAGATGGACCAAGCGGTGCAGGAAAAGGAACCCTATGTATGCGACTGGCTGAAAAGCTCGGTTGGCACCTGCTCGACTCAGGAGCTATCTATCGGGTACTGGCTCTCGCAGCGATTCATCATGACGTTGATACCGAATCTGAAGAAGCACTGGTGCCACTGGCCGCCAACTTAGACGTGCAGTTTTTGGCCGAAGGAGACTTGGTGAAAGTGATCCTGGAAGGCGAAGATGTGTCCGGGACCTTGCGGACCGAGCAGGTAGGCAACCAAGCCTCAAAAGTGGCTGCGTTACCCCGGGTTCGTGAAGCATTATTACGCCGCCAGCGCGCCTTTGTTGGTGAGCCGGGGTTGATTGCTGACGGACGTGATATGGGAACGGTCGTGTTCCCGAAAGCGGCGGCTAAAATCTTTTTGGATGCCAGTGCAGAAGAACGCGCGCGTCGCCGTCAGCACCAGTTGCAAGGTAAAGGGGTTAATGTTACCTTTGAGCAACTTTTAAGTGAAATTCAAGAGCGTGATGATCGCGATCGCAACCGAGCGGTGGCACCATTGCGCCCTGCGTCTGACGCCTTAGAGCTAGATTCTACCTCGTTATCGATTGACGAGGTGATCGAGCAGGCGTTAGCGTTTATTGAAAGCAAATTATCGGCTGCATAAGCAGTCTATAACCGTTAGCTGCAAGGATGATAGCTGACATATTTTACAACCCCATGCGGTAGGATACCCGTGGACGTTTATCAAATTGAAGATTTTAAATATAATGACTGAATCTTTTGCTCAACTCTTTGAAGAGTCTCTAAAAGAAATCGAAACTCGCCCAGGTTCTATTGTTAAGGGTACTGTTGTTGCTATCGAGAACGGTTTCGTTCTGGTTGACGCAGGCCTGAAATCTGAATCGTCCATTCCGGCTGACCAATTCAAGAACGCTGCTGGCGAACTTGAAATTGAAGTAGGCGGTGAAGTCGATGTAGCCCTGGACGCAGTGGAAGATGGTTTCGGTGAAACTCAGCTTTCTCGTGAGAAAGCTAAGCGTCACGAAGCTTGGATCCAGCTAGAAAAAGCGTACGAAGAAGCTGAAACCGTTAACGGTGTTATTAACGGTAAAGTGAAAGGTGGTTTCACCGTAGAACTGAACGGCATCCGTGCGTTCCTACCGGGTTCACTGGTTGACGTTCGTCCAGTACGTGACACTTCTCACCTGGAAGGCAAAGAGCTCGAGTTCAAAGTAATCAAGCTTGACCAGAAGCGCAACAACGTTGTTGTTTCTCGTCGTGCGGTTATCGAGTCAGAAAACAGCGTTGAGCGTGACGAGCTGCTAGCTTCTCTGCAAGAAGGCATGGAAGTTAAAGGTATCGTTAAGAACCTGACTGACTACGGTGCGTTCGTTGATCTGGGCGGCGTTGATGGCCTGCTTCACATCACTGATATGGCGTGGAAGCGCGTTAAGCACCCATCAGAAATCGTTAATGTTGGTGACGAAATCAACGTTAAAGTTCTGAAGTTTGATCGTGAGCGTACTCGTGTATCACTTGGTCTGAAACAACTGGGTGAAGATCCATGGGTAGCCATTGCTAACCGTTACCCAGAAGGTCACAAGCTGACTGGTCGTGTAACTAACCTAACTGACTACGGCTGCTTCGTTGAAATCGAAGAAGGCGTTGAAGGTTTGGTACACGTGTCTGAAATGGACTGGACCAACAAAAACATCCACCCATCTAAAGTGGTTAACGTGGGTGACGAAGTTGAAGTTATGGTTCTGGACATCGACGAAGAGCGTCGTCGTATCAGCCTAGGTCTGAAACAGTGTAAAGCCAACCCATGGCAGCAATTCGCTGAAACTCAGAACAAAGGCGACCGCGTTACTGGTAAGATCAAGTCAATCACTGACTTCGGTATCTTCATCGGTCTAGACGGCGGCATCGACGGTCTGGTTCACTTGTCTGACATTTCTTGGAACGCAACAGGCGAAGAAGCCGTTCGCGAATACAAGAAAGGCGACGAGATCTCAGCAGTGGTTCTTCAGGTTGACGCAGAGCGTGAGCGCATCTCACTCGGCATCAAGCAGATGGAAGAAGACCCATTCAACAACTACCTGGCAGCCAACAAAAAAGGTGCTATCGTTAATGGTACGGTAACTGCTGTTGACGCGAAAGGCGCAACGGTTGAGCTAGCAGAAGGTGTTGAAGGTTATCTGCGTGCTTCTGAAGCATCGCGTGACCGTGTTGAAGACGCGACGCAAGTGCTTTCAGTTGGCGACAGTGTTGAAGCGAAGTTCACCGGTGTTGACCGTAAGAACCGCGTTCTTAACCTGTCTGTCCGTCTGAAAGACGAAGCTGACGAGCAAGAAGCAGTAGCGAGCCTGAACAAAACCGAAGAAGGTTCTATCGGCAACGCTATGGCTGACGCGTTTAAAGCAGCGAAAAGCGAATAATGTATACGTTGAGGGGGAAATTTTCCCCCTCTGCACTTATACTGTTGAGAAACATACTAAAGCGGGGTGTTTATGACCAAATCTGAGTTGATTGAAAGACTCTGTAGTCAACAAACCCATCTATCTGCGAAGCAGGTAGAGGATGCCATCAAGGAAATCCTTGAGCATATGGCAAGCACACTAGAAAGCGGTGATCGTATCGAAATCCGTGGTTTTGGTAGTTTCTCACTACATTATCGCGCGCCTCGTGTGGGGCGTAATCCTAAAACAGGCGAAAAGGTCGAGTTAGACGGCAAGTACGTCCCTCACTTTAAACCTGGTAAGGAACTTCGTGATCGCGTTAACATTTATGGTTAATCGATAGACGCTGAAAAAAACGGCATGCTGCAAGTATGCCGTTTTTTTATGTCCGCTGATCATAGCTTGCGTGACGAATTTCCTGCATAATCATACCTCCTGTGTAAGATCTTATACCTACGACGACACGTTGTTATTCGGATTAACCTTAGCCTGAATAAAGCGTAAGCTAGGGGAAGGGTAACGACGACGTTTGGTATTGAAATCAAGCGTCAATGTTCACAATGGCAGGTGCCTCGCACTTTGTCTATCTACCATAACTGATCGGGCATTCGGCCTTTCGCAATGAGGGAATACTTGTGAAAATACTCGGCATTCTGTTTCTGGTATTATGCTTTTTGATCGCCTTGGCGCTAGGAGCGCAAAACCAAGCTGTGGTCAATTTTAACTATTTAATCGCTCAGGGTGAGTTTCGTTTATCCGTCATCTTGGGTATTGTCTTTGTCATCGGGTTTGGCATTGGCTGGCTCGTTTGCGGCGCACTATATCTCAAAGCCCGAATGACGGCTCGAGGACTACGTAAACAGGTGGAAAAGCAACGCAAAGAACTTGATAAGTTGCGTACGGACCCGCTTAAGGAACAATAATTCATGCTAGAGCTGTTGTTTCTGTTACTCCCGATTGCCGCCGGTTACGGCTGGTACATGGGTAACAGGAATGCTCGTCATCGACGGCAAGAACAGTCCCATCATTTGTCTCGCCAATATGTGGCGGGGCTCAATTTGCTGCTGTCTGAGCAATCAGATAAAGCGGTCGACTTATTTATCGAGCTTTTGCAGGTCGATAACGAAACCATTGATACTCACCTGGCGTTGGGCAACCTTTTTCGCTCTCGGGGTGAAGTCGACCGGGCAATCCGAATTCATCAAAACCTAATCGCTCGGCCCAATCTCACCTTAGATCAGCGCAACCTCGCGATGCAGCAGCTCGCTAAAGATTATATGGTTGCCGGCTTTTTTGATCGCGCCGAGAAAATCTTTGCAGAGCTGGTTGATGAGCCCGATTATCGCGAATTTGCCCTGCAGCAATTACTTGCTATTTCGCAACAAACGCGAGAATGGGAGCAAGCAATCGATACCGCAGCGAAGCTGGTCAAAATGGGCAAACATAAGCTGCGTAAAGATATCGCACATTTCCACTGTGAGCTTGCGATGCAGCAACTCGCTGAGGGTGATGAGCACAAGGCACGGCAATTGTTACGTCGTGCTTTGTCTTACGATAAAAGCTGTGTCCGAGCGAGCTTAAAATTGGCAAGACTCGACATTCAGCATGAAGATTACAAAGGGGCGCTCAAACAGCTCGAGAACATCTTAGAGCAGGATGCTGATTTTGTCAGTGAAGCGCTACCTTTGCTTGCAGAAAGCTATCGCGCCTTGGGACGAGAGATGCAGTTGGTGCGTTTTTTAAAAGAATGTATTGAAAAGAATGCAGGCGTCAGCGCCGAGCTAATGCTCTCTGAAGTGATTGGCAGCAACGAGAATATCGCTATGGCGCAGAGTTTTCTTACGCGCCAACTTACGCGTAATCCGACCATGCGCGGCTTTTATAAGTTAATGGAATACCATGTTGAGCAAGCCGAGGAAGGGCGAGCAAAAGCAAGCTTGAACACCTTAAAAGGCTTGGTCGCTGAACAAATGAAAGTGAAGCCTCATTACCGATGTCGTAAATGTGGTTTTTCCACGCATGCGCTTTATTGGCAATGCCCATCTTGCAAAAGCTGGGGCGCTATCAAGCCAATTCGAGGGCTTGATGGGGAGTAATGGCGATGCTTAGGCATCGCCGTTTTTTTATCGGTTAGTGCGGCATTATGCCGTTTATAAGCATTCAACGAGGAACGAGGAAACAACATGCACGACCCAAAAGTCATCGTGGCACTTGATTATGCAGATATGAACCAAGCGTTAGCCTTTGCGGATAAAATCGAGCCAGGTTCATGCCGTTTAAAAGTGGGCAAGGAAATGTTTACCTTGTTTGGCCCAGCGCTTGTCAAACAGCTTCATGCAGGCGGACACGACGTCTTTCTCGACCTCAAGTTTCATGATATCCCCAATACCTGTGCCCGTGCTGTAGCGGCTGCGGCAGAGCTAGGCGTGTGGATGGTCAATGTGCATGCATCAGGAGGCGAGCGCATGATGAGTGCAGCACGCGAGGCGCTTGAACCATATGGAGGCAACCGCCCATTGCTTATCGGTGTCACCGTGTTGACCAGCATGACGGATGCGGATTTACGCCAAATTGGGGTACAACGCTCACCACAAGCGCAGGTGCAGCATCTTGCCAAGCTGACGCAACAGTCGGGTTTGGATGGTGTGGTGTGTTCAGCACAAGAAGCCAGTTTGCTTAAAGCGCAGTGTGGTGACACCTTTAAGTTGGTGACTCCAGGGATCCGTCCGGCTGGCAGTGCCGCAGGCGATCAGCGCCGAATTATGACGCCAGAAGAAGCGGTAAATGCAGGTTCGAATTACCTTGTCATTGGTCGACCTGTCACCCAAGCTGCCGATCCAGCCGCTGTGTTACATACGATTAATCAATCCCTACGCACTTGATGTGCCAGCTATCTAAGTCTTACTAGAGAAGGCACTAACAGATAACGCACTAACAGATAAAGCACCAACAGAGAAAGCATTCAAAGAGAAAGCACTAACAGAGAAGCATCAAGCAAGGAAAGCATGAGCGGCGGACAGAGCCGGCCGCTCATGCTTGTATTACGGTCGTGCACCTGAGGATTTGCGAGAGCGCCTGTCTAATACCGGAGCGGTAAAGTGGCTATCGATAAGCCTTTGGGTGAGGCTATGCTGTGGGTTAGCAAACAGTGAGGCGGTATCGCCCGATTCAACCACTTCGCCTTTTTGCATCACCATCAACTTATCCGTCACATGTTTAATCACGCCCATGTGTTGCGACACATAAACATAAGATAACCCCATTTCTTCTTGTAGCTCGAGCAGCAGGTTGATGATCTGCGATCGCATTGACATATCCAAGCCATTTAATGCCTCATCGGCAACAATCACACTGGGTTGCAAAATTAACGCCCTTGCAAGCGAAACACGTTGCTTTTGACCGGTAGCAAGCATTTGCGGATAAAAATAAGCGTGTTCCGGGATTAGCCCGACCCGTAATAAGGTGTCTTTAATCCGTTTCCCACGCTCTTGGGGTGTCATATTGGTATTTCGACGCAAAGGCCCTTCCAATATTTGTCCAATTTGGTTGCGTGGGTTCAGCGAGGTATTCGGGTCTTGAAAGATCATCCGTATGAGCTTGCAGCGTGTTTGATAATCTTTATAGCGGAGCGGATCGCCATTAACGCGGATTTGTCCCGCGGTCGGTTCAATCACGCCAGCAATCATTCGTGCTAAGGTTGACTTACCTGAGCCATTTTCCCCGACAAATGCAATTGTCTCGCCGACATCCAATGAAAAGGACACCGGCTTCACCGCATGGGTGACGCGCTTTTTTAGCCAACCAGACCGGTGATGATAGTCTTTCGATAGCCCATCAATTTCAAGAAGAGCGGCCATGCTTGTTCTCCATGTTGAGCGGGAAATGACAGGCAAATTTATGGTTTTTCACTTTCTCGGTTCGCGGTACTTCTACGCATTTACGCTGCGCATAAGGGCAGCGCGGGCCAAGTCGGCAACCAATAGGTAAATGTTGTAATGGCGGTATTGAGCCAGGCAGAGTTTCTAGTTTGCTTTTATGCGGGATCTCGCGGCTAAAATCCGGCATGGTCCGTAATAATGCGTCTGTATATGGATGATGGGGCGTGGTGAGTATTTGCTCTCGGTTTCCCGACTCCACAGACTGGCCACAATACATCACGGTAATTCTATCCGCCCAACGCGTAACCAAAGTCAGATCATGACTAATCAACAAAATGGTCGTGTTCGACAGCTGATTGGTGCGGCTGAGCAGTCGGAAAATTTGTGCTTGCGTGATGGGATCCAAATCATTGGTTGGTTCATCGGCAATTAATAATCGAGGGCGGTTAGCGATCGCCATTGCAATCATCACCTTTTGACATTCGCCATCGGTGAGCTCGTAAGGATAGCTGTCCATCACCCGCCGATGATCTTTTATCCCAACCTTATGGAGTAGGGCGATGGAATGCTGTTTACGCCAGTTTAAACGCTGCCACCAACTGCCAGAAAACGACGCGGGAGGAATCGCTTCTTCAAGCTGATGGCCCACCACTTCAGAGGGGYCAAGACAGGTCGATGGCTCTTGAAAGATCATCGCAATAYCTTTACCCACTACGTGGCGGCGCTCTCTGGCTGGTAGCTCCAGTAAATCAATATTGCCCAGCCTCAAACGGTCGGCGCTGACATGCCATTGATCTTTGGTCACACCGCAAATGGCCTTAGCGACCAAGCTTTTGCCTGAGCCCGATTCTCCTACCAGGCCACGAATTTCACCGTCATTAATGGTCAGGCTCATTCTATCAACCGCTTTCACCATCCCTTGAGGCGTTTCAATTTCGATGGTTAGGTGTCGAATATCTAATAACGGCATTATTCAGTTCCTGCGTTGATGGCTTGGCTGACGCCCTCACCGACAAGGTTAACAACCAATACGCTAAACGCAATGGCTATGCCGGGCAGAGTCACTGTCCAGGGGGCGGTAAAAATARGCTCAATGGAATCACCGAGCATAGCGCCCCATTCGGGGGCTGGGGGTTGAGCCCCTAATCCCAGAAAACCCRGCGCGGCAACATCCAAGATCGCGACCGAGATTGCACGGGTTACTTCAGTACTCAATACGGTGACAATATTCGGCAAAATAGAATGGTGTAACAGATAGATATTATTCGCGCCATCCAAGCGTGCGGCGATGATGTAATCTTTCTCTATTTCATCGTGGACCGCGGTATACACCGCACGAATAATTCGAGGGATCAGTGACAACCAAATCGCGAGCAATATCTGGGTTTCACCGACACCGAGAAAGGCGACCACAATGATCGCCAATAGCAGCGAAGGGATGGAAAGAATGCTGTCAAGAATGTGGTTTAACACACTGGACTTCAGGCCCTTGGTCATGCCTGCCAGCACACCAATAGCGATGCCGACCAACGACGCGGTTAATGCCGTTATCAGCGCCAATCCAAAGGTTAAGCGAGAGCCGGCAATTAAGCGCGATAGCATGTCGCGGCTCAAATCATCTGTGCCGAGAAAAAACTCAATCTGCCCAGACTGCACCCAAGAGGGCGGCATCAAAAGCTGACCCGTTTGATGTTGCGGGCTCCAAGGGGCGAGCAAGGGTGCAAAGAGGGTCACTAAGAGAAGCCCGGCTAGACACCAAAACCCAATCACAGCTAACTTATTGCGGCGAAAGGCAGTCCAAGTCCGCTCAAACTGAGTGGGAATATGCTGTTCAACGTAGACACTATTTGAGGGCATACCATTTCTTCCTTACCAGCGGATTCATAAACGCCCCTAGCACATCGGAGACAATATTAATCAATAAGACAAACCCACCAATCGCAAGTACGCCCGCCTGTACAGAGGTATAGTCTTTGACAAGGAGCGCATCGAGTAACCAACGCCCAATGCCTGGCCAGTTAAATACAGATTCGACAATAATCACAAAGGTCACCATGGTGGAAACCAATAATCCAAAATTGGGAATAATAGGCGGAATCGCGTTTTTCATTCCATGCCGAAGCACAATCTCGGTTTTCGATAGCCCTTTAGTGGCCGCGGCTTTAATGTAATTCTGACTCATCACATAGGCCATTGAGTTTCTGACCATCTTAATAATTTCAGTTGTCGGAACCACGGCAAGCGTCAGTGTCGGGAGAGCAAGATGACGCATAATATCGGTCGCGACTTTTCCCTGGAGCGGTAAATCCGAGAGCCATAAATCGACTAACGCAAACCCAGAAATATGCGGAATCTCATACAAAAGGTTGTAGCGGCCTGATACGGGGAACCATTGTAAGTCGAGTGAGAACACCATAATCAGTAAGATGGCTAACCAGAATGTCGGAATCGAAAATACCACGACGGCGAGGGATGAAATCACTTTATCAGTGGGGCCTTGGCTACGCAGCCCAGCGAGCGTGCCGAGCGGTACGCCGACCATCACGCTAATGACCAGCGCGGAAATACAGAGCTCTAAAGTCGCCGGTGCGACATGGGCAAGAATATTGACCACTGGCTCCCCGTTAGCCGCAAGCCCTAGGTTTCCATCAATGAGTTGGCGTAGATAATAAACCCACCCTAACCAATAGTCATATTGGTGCCATCCTGAATCAGGCGACAATAAAATGATGTTATAAGCGACCAAGGTGAGGATCACCAAGGTAATCAAAAATAAGTTGAAGCGTCGTAAGGTATAAATCAGCATGGTTTAGCGCTCCCGTGACACATCAGCAAAACTGTCTGCCCCAAAGGGTGTCATCGTGAGCCCGGTTAAATGTGCATCACGGACTTGGTGTTGAATACCATGGGCAAGTGGCACCACCGGCATCCGACGGTCAAGAATGGTTTGTGCGTCCTGGTATAAGGTTTTGCGCATGGCCATATTGTCTGTCGCAATTGCCTCATTTAAGGTTTGATCGAAAAAGCGGTTACACCAATTGGCGATATTCCACCCCGTGAACTTGGCATTGCAAGTCAGTAATGGGCGTAAAAAAGCATCAGGATCCCCATTATCGGCCACCCAACCGGTAAGCACCATACCGTGACTGTCATCGCCTTCCCGAATCGATGCGCGGTTAACGGTTTTTTCTGGAATGATATTTACGTCTATGCCAATTTCTCCCAGATCGGCCTGGATCAGTTCGGCGGTTTTACGCGGACTTGGATTAAACGCCGTGGGCTTTAATGGCACCGTTAAATCAACACTGAACCCATGGCGATACCCGGCTTTGGCGAGCAGGGCCGCTGCGAGCTTGGGATCATGTTGGCTTTGCTGATTAGGGTCATACGCCCAGGACATCGGTGGCAACAAGCTGGTGGCAGGCGTGCCTGTGCCATAATACACCGAGCTTAGTAAGGCGCCGCGATTAATCGCCAGATTGATCGCCTGACGAACCGCCACCTGCGAAAGCGCTGGATGGCGGGTGTTGAGCGCAATAAACGCCACGTTCATCCCCGTTTGAGATGATAAACGAAAGCGCGGATCATTCACCACGACGGGTAACTGACTGGCAACGGGAGAGGCGAGCACATCACATTCACCCGTCAGCATTTTTGCCAAGGTGCCCGTTCCTCGGGTTGAAATATCAAAGACCACCTGCTCCATCGGGGCGGGACCTTGCCAATATTGCCAGTGGCGGCGCAGACGAATTAATTCACGAGGCTGATATTCAGCCATAGCAAACGGGCCGGTGCCAACCGGGTAGGCGTCGATCTTTTCCGGTGTACCGGCGGCTAATAATTGGTTGGCATATTCTTTTGAAAGAATCACCGAAAATTTGGTGGCCAGTGTAGAAAGAAACGACACATCGGGTCGCGAGAGGGTAAATTGCACACGATAGGTATCGGTCGCTTTGACACTCGAGACTAAACTTGAAAAATCCATGCTATCGAACCATGGATATTGGCCGCCAGAAATGCGATGAAAAGGGTGACGGGGGTTAATCAAGCGCCGAAAAGAGAAAACAACGTCCTCAGCATTGAGGTAACGAGACGGCGTAAAGGTCACGCTGCGATGAAAAGCCACACCACGACGGAGTACAAAGGTATAGGTTTTACCGTCATCACTGACCTCCCAACTTTTCGCGAGCATGGGCTCGGGTTGGTAGGTGTCAGGGTTCAGCTGAAGCAGGCGATCGTACAGCTGGCTCGATAAGGTGTCTGCGGTCAGGCCGCCATCGGTCAACTGAGGGTTAAATGTGTTCGGTTGGCCTGGGCCACAAAACACAAAACCACGGTTGTCGGCCGCACGTTGATCGTTAGCCGCATCACAACCTGCGAGAAGCAGACCGCTCACGCCCAGGATCAAAAACTGGAAAAAAACGCGCATAAACCAAGTAAAATCAGCTATCAAAATGAATCCCGTAATCTACCACCGAAACGGTCTTACCACCAAGTAAAGTAGGGGTTATCTTGCGTTTCTGTGTCCGTGAGTTGTCCCTGTGCCGATAAAGGTTGAGCAACCACAAGATTAGTTATCTTGTCCCACGTTATGCTTGCGCAACAGCCCCCTGAATTGATGGTAGCTTAGGCCGAGTAACTGCGCGGCCTTCCTCTGATGATAGTTGGCTTGCGACAACGCCGCTGTGACCAAATCGCGTTCTTGTGTGGTTTGCCACTCACGCAGATCAAGAGGAAAGGCTGGAAATGAACCTTTGACCGCTGAAGGAGCATGTGTGGATTGCTGAGGCTGCCAAGGCGGTGAAAATGGGTCAAGACAAATCGTATTGATGGGTGTGGTGGCATCATTATGGCGCGAAAGCGCCCGCTCAACTGCATTTTTCAGCTCTCGCACATTACCTGGCCAGGAGTGTGTTAGCAATTGTGCTTGGGCCGGTTGCGAAAAGCCCGCAAATAATGGATAACCGAGCTCAACCGCCATTTTCATGGCAAAGTGCTCGGCCATGATCAAGATATCCTGCTGGCGCTCGCGAAGCGGGGGAAGATGGATAACGTCGAAGGCGAGCCGGTCCAGCAGATCAGGACGAAATTGGTTGTCTTGCGCAAGCGCGGGTAGATCTTCATTGGTGGCGCACACCAGCCGAACATCTGCGCGCAAAGGCGTGGTGCCGCCAACACGTTCATATTCGCCATACTCAATCACACGGAGTAACTTTTCCTGAACGCCCTGAGGCGCGGTAGCAATCTCGTCCAAGAATAGAGTTCCGCCCTCAGCGCGCTCAAATCGGCCCGCATGTCGGCCTTTGGCACTGGTAAAAGCACCGGCCTCATGGCCAAAGAGCTCAGAATCGATCAGCCCCTCGCTTAGCGCCGCACAATTCAAGCTCACAAGCGGTTGTGACCAACGGGTTGAGAGGTAATGAAGACGCTGCGCGATTAACTCTTTCCCGGTGCCGCGCTCACCCATAATCAGAACCGGACGGTTGAGCGGGGCCAGCCGACTAACATGGTCTAACACGGCTAAAAAACGGTCTGACTCCCCCAGTAAGTTATCTTGTTCTCGCATGGCGATTTTTACCAAATAGTGGTTTTATTCATCATGAACGGTTTAGAAGGCCGACGCAACTGCTTTTAACCGATTGAAAAATAGTGCATAAAAAGTTGGCATACCGTTTGAATAAGTGTGAGTAGGTTTAAACAAACTTGAACAAATAGAAGGAGTCAATGATGGGAATCTTTTCTCGTTTTGCAGATATCGTCAATGCCAACGTCAATGCCTTGCTCGATAAGGCGGAAGATCCACAAAAAATGATCCGTTTGATCATTCAAGAAATGGAAGACACCTTGGTAGAGGTGCGGACATCATCAGCGAAAGCGCTGGCAGATAAAAAAGAAGTCGCGCGTAAGATTGAAAACATCGAACGCCAAATTCAAGACTGGCAGGAAAAAGCCTCGCTAGCGCTGCAAAAAGATCGTGAAGATCTCGCGCGCGCTGCATTGATCGAAAAACAGAAAGCGCATGACGTGAAAGTCGCACTCGATGAAGAGCTGAGTTTAATTGCGGAAAGCGTTGAAAAACTGAGTGGTGAAATTGCAGCGCTTGAGACCAAGCTGAGCGAAACGCGGGCACGTCAGCAATCGCTGAGCATTCGCCGTGAGACTGCGGGCAATCGTCGTGATGTACGTCGTCACCTCGGCAGTGGTCGTGCGGACGAAGCAATGGCGAAATTTGAACAATACGAGCGCCGTATTGACGAACTCGAAGCGGAAGCCGACAGTTATCAAGTTGGCAAAGGCAAAGGACTAGACGACGAGTTCGCGGATCTTCAAGCCCAAGACGAAATTGAGAAAGAGTTGGCGTCTTTAAAAGCCAAAATGAAAGATAATCAATCATAACCAATACGACGAGGAGCGGACATGTCATCACTATTTCTTGGCTTTCCACTGGCGATATTTTTACTGTTCGTCGCCCCGCTATGGCTGTTGCTGCATTACCGCAGTAAACGCCAAGTTGAGCAGGGCTTAAGTGGGCAAGATTACGAAACGTTACAGCAGCTGGCTCAGCGCGCTGAAAAACTGCAAGCCCGTGTGGATAACTTAGAGCGCTTGCTTGATGCTGAAGCGCCACAATGGAGGCAACGCGCATGAGGGGAACCTTATATCGAGATCCAGACAACGGCCGCATTGCCGGTGTGTGCGCCGGCCTTGCCAACCACTTTGGGATGGAAACCTGGTTAGTGCGGATCCTGACGGTCTCCGCGTTTTTGCTCGGCTTCGGTTTTTTTGTGGTGGTGGCCTACATCGCCGCCGTGCTGATCTTAGATAAAAAACCGGCGCAAGAACACGAAACGGTTGAGCCGGCTCAAGCGGCGCCAGCGCATCAGGTGAAACAAAAGCCATGGCAGTCGGGCAAGTCAGCCAGCCAACTGATCCGTGATCTCAACGGCGAGTTCACGCAAATGGAAGACAAGATCACCCAGATGGAAGCCTATGTGACATCATCAGCGTTTAACGTTGATCAAGCGTTTAAAAAGCTATAATCCGCCTCAACTTATCAGAACACGCATTTAACCATGCACAGCGGCTGCCTGTCGTAGGCAGCTTGGCTGATCAAGGAGCCATAAAAACTTATGCCATCAGTGAAAAGGCGCGTAAAGCAGTGGGCCAGCCGAGGCGCTGACCGTCATGTTCGTCTTGCGGTTACTGGCCTCTCGCGTGCGGGAAAAACGGCCTTTATTACCTCACTCATTAACCAGCTGACGCATTTGGGGACCGAGCCTAATTTGCCGTTAATGCAACTGGTGCAGCAGGGACGTGGATTAGGGGCGCGTCGAGAGCCACATCCACATATGCACTTGCCCGCGTTTGATTACGACTCTGCCATGCAGGCGCTACATAGTACTCCGCCGGTGTGGCCGTCACCCACGCGTGATGTCAGTGAAGTACGCCTAGCCGTGCGGTATCGCCCCCAGTCTGCCGCACTGAGAGCTATTAACGACATGGCGACCTTGTACGTTGATATTATTGACTATCCCGGAGAGTGGCTGCTCGATTTACCCTTGTTGAGTCAAACCTACTCGCAATGGTCGGCTAAACAGTCGGGATTATTGACCGGGCGTCGTGGCGAGCTTGCTGGCACGTGGACAACCAAAGCCGCGGCGCTCGACCCGTTTGCACCTGCAGATGAAAAAAAGCTGGCTGAGATTGCTGCCGACTACACGGCCTTTTTACACCAGTGTAAAGCACATGGCGGGCTGCATTGGGTGCAACCTGGCCGGTTTGTGCTTCCTGGGGAACTGGCTGGTGCACCTGTGGTGCAGTTCTTTCCTTGGGTTGGCTCGGACAATGAACAGGATTTGGCCAAAGCAGGGAAAGACTCCAACTATGGGGTACTCAAAGCGCGCTACGACTATTACTGTGAACATGTGGTTGCCCATTTCTACCGCGAACACTTTGCCAAAATTGATCGCCAAGTCATCTTGGTCGACACCTTACAACCGTTGAACGCTGGGCCCGCTGCGTTTCACGATATGCGCCTCGCCGTTGAGCAGCTCATGCAAAGCTTTAAATACGGCAAGTCAGGGTTACTCAAACGGCTGTTTTCGCCCCGTATCGATAAAGTGTTGTTTGCCGCCACCAAAGCCGATCATGTGACCCCCGAGCAACATCCAAACTTGGTGAGCCTATTGCAACAAATTGTTCATCAAGCGTGGCAACAGGCGGCGTTTGAAGGCATTGATATGCGCTGTCAAAGTGTCGCCGCGATTGAAGCAACCACACCGGGCTATGTCTCGGTAAAAGGCAGCACCCAAAGCGCGTTAAAAGGCCATTTGGCCGATAACAGCCCAGTGACGTTATACCCGGGAGAGGTACCGGCTCAGTTACCGGAAGATGCCTTCTGGCAGGATCAAGGGTTTGACTTCCCGTCGTTTCGTCCGCAACCCGCGCCACTCGATGCCCCCTTGCCACATATCCGCATGGATAAAGCCTTGGATTATTTGCTTGGCGACAAATTTCGATAAATGAGGTAGTCATGACCCAATACAAGCCAAAACAAACCTTTGCACAGGATGCCGAGATAGACCAGACGGCATTAGATAGCCGGATACAACAAGGCACCACGTTTGAATCGGACCATGATTTTACGCCGGCGGCGAGTGCTGAATGGGAAGCCTCACTTGATGCAACGCTCGCCCCCTCGTCACGCAAGCGACGCCGAGTGTGGCCATTTCTTATGTTGGCAACCATGCTACTGGCATTGTGGCAATCCGCTGACAGTGTGTATCAAAGCTGGCTAGCGCAAGATTGGCTTAGCCTTGGTTGGCAAGGTTTGTTGATCGCCATCGCCACGACTGGATTGGTGATGCTGGGTAAAGAATGGCGCGCGATGCGTCGTTTGCTGCAACGCGATGCTGTCCGCCAACAGGCTGAGCAACTGCTGGCCAGTGATGCGGTCGGGCAGGGCGAACACTTTTGTCGTCAGTTAGCGGAGCAAACCGGACAAGTACAACGTCCAGCTTTTACACAGTGGCAGCAAGCGATCACGGCAACCCATAACGACAGCGAAATTTTAGGCCTTTATGAGCAACAGGTACTCAGCGCTCAAGATAAGGCAGCGCGCGCCTTGGTGACGAAACACTCGCAAGAGGCGGCCTTAATGGTGGCCGTTAGCCCATTGGCGGCCGCCGATATGTTACTGGTTGCGTGGCGAAATTTTCATTTAATGACCAAGATTGCCAACGTGTATGGCATTCAACTTGGAGTCAAAGCCCGATTGAGTTTACTTAAAATGGTTCTCACCAACATGGCGCTTGCCGGCGCGAGTGAGGCCATGACCGATGTTGGCTTTGATGTCCTTTCAGTGAACCTCGCTGGACGTGTTTCTGGCCGCGTCGCCCAAGGGTTGGGGATTGGTTTGCTCACGGCTCGCCTTGGATTAAAAACCATGACCCTGATGCGGCCACTGCCTTGGCATGGGCAAGCGGCCCCGAGCTTGTCACAGTTGCGGCGCGAGCTGGTAAAACGGCTAATGGGTAAAAGCCCAACCCCCGGCGAATCACCCCACTGACGCGAATGCGTGTAGCACGCGTGGTGACACGTTCTTGGTGGCGCCCTTGGTGACGCTCTTGGTAACATGCTCTTAGTAACAGGCTCTTGGTGACATCGTAGCCCATTGCGCTCTGTCACCTTGTGTTTTTATTTATAATATAATCAAAAGTTTAAACGGCAAAAGTCTGTGCTACAAACGTGATGTCGCAAGGCAAAAATGGCATCAGGGCTTGACTGTTAACCCTAACCCGCTCAAACTTCGCCTCAGTGTCAACTTATCCTGACAGCTAATCCGGCGCATGAAAAAATACTGACGATTGCTTTTGTAACGTCTTGATCAGAGCAGGTTTTAATCACCTCATCCCATCTTGTTCTGCGCCGGTATTGGGTATCACTGTCACGTTACAGGAATCCATTATGAGACTGAAAGTCTGTTGTGAAGATAGGATCGGACTGACCCGCGAACTGCTTGATATTCTGGTTCGCCGCGATATTGATCTACGCGGGATCGAAATCGACCAAGTCGGGATTATCTATCTGAACTGCCCTGAAATTGAATTTGAAGCCTTTAGTCAGTTGATGTCTGAAATTCGACTGATTTCTGGGGTCACCGATGTGCGCAAAGTCCAGTTCTTGCCTGCCGAGCGCGAGCATAAAGAGCTACGTGCCTTGGTCGAAAGCCTGACCGATCCTGTGGTCTCGATCAACCTTGACGGCTACATCGATATGGCCAATAAAGCGGCACAAGATCTGATTGGATCCAGTGAGCATCAGCTTATCGACGAGCATGCGAACACCGTGTTTCCTGACTTTCAGTTTGCCCATTGGCTGGAAAAAGAAGAAGCCAGCCAAAGCTGTAGGATGGTGGTGATGGCTGGCCTCGACTTCCTCATGGAAGTGATGCCTGTTCATATCAACGATGAAAGCGAACAGCCTGTGCTCGTGAGCGCCGTGGTCCAACTGAAACAAGTGGCGCTGAATAATACCCCGCAAACGGTTTTCCGCACGCCTAGCGACCATGGTTTTGAGCACCTCGTTGGCCAATCCAACAAGTTTAAGCAGCTGATGAGCCAAGCTAAAAAATTAGCGATGCTCGACGCGCCACTGTTGGTACAAGGCGAAACTGGAACAGGCAAAGAGATGATTGCGCGCGCTTGCCATCGGCATTCACTGCGGGCAGACAAACCCTTCTTGCTGGTGAACTGCGTGTCGATGCCTGATAACGCCGCTGAAACCGAGCTGTTTGGCATGGCCGCCGCAGAAGAGGGCGGTAGCGCGAAAAAAGGGATTTTAGAGCAAGCGGACGGCGGCACCGTCTTCCTATATGAAGTCGGTGAAATGAGCCGTCACCTGCAGGTAAAACTGCTGCGCTTTATGCAAGACGGCACCTTCCGTCGGGTCGGTGAAGAGCGTGAAATGCAGGTCGATGTGCGGGTGATTTGTTCAACGCAGAAAAATTTACCTGAGCTGGTGGCCGCGCATCAATTCCGCGAAGACCTCTTTTATCGCCTTAATGTCTTATCGCTGACGGTTCCACCGCTGAGAGAACGTTCTGCGGATGTGATGCCACTTGCGCAGCTATTTATTAAACAATTTGCCGCCGATTTGGGCCAATCCAAGCCAAGCATCGATGACGCCCTTGCAGACTACCTGACCCACTATGCATGGCCGGGTAATATCCGCCAGCTTCGCAATGTGTTATTGCATGCGATGACCCAAATCGATGCCGACGTGATGACGATAGACGATGTGCAGTTACCAGAAATCGAAAACACTCAGTTTATGAGCGAAGAGTCGATTGATGGATCGTTGGACGAAATCATGAAGCGTTATGAGTCTGGCATATTGCATAACTTGTACCGAAGCTACCCTTCCACGCGTAAACTGGCTAAGCGGCTGGATGTCTCGCATACCGCTATCGCCAATAAACTGCGCGACTATGGCATTGGTAAGAAATAACGCGGGCCAAGACAGTGACTATGTACGAACCCTCGGTGAGTGATTTGCCGCGATTATCCGTGGATGAACTGCGCATTGATGCCATCAGCCATGAAGACGTCATGCGAGTTGTGCAATACTTTCAGCGCAATCGTGCCTTTCTTGCCCCCTGGGAGCCGGCGCGAACATCGGGCTTTTACTCCGAACAGGGCTGGAAACGGCGGGTGCTACAGCTGATGGAGTTACAAAAGCATCAGCTGGCATATTATTTTTTAATTGCCAAGCAAGATTCTCCCACGGTATTGGGAGTGATCTCTTATACCAGCATGATGCAGTATCCTTCGTATTCTTGCACCGTCGGTTACTCGTTAGACCAAGCGGCACAAGGGCAGGGCATTATGCGCCGCGCATTGGCGACCACCAATCAATGGTTATTCGATAATATCCATATTCACCGCGTCAATGCCGCTTATATGCCATGCAATGCGCGCAGTGCCAAGGTGTTAGAGGCCGTTGGATTTGAACGAGAAGGACGAGCACGGGATTACCTGCTCATTAATGGTCAATGGGAAGATCACCTGTTAATGGCACATATTAATCCCCACTGGCGCCCTAAATCGTCGTCCTAAAGGAAGGTTCCATGAAAAAAGGCGATCGATTGCGATCGCCTTTTGCGTTGCTGTTTTTGCTCGTGCCCTCATGGACATTCGCTATTTCACTGTTAAGACTCGCATCGTATTGGTTGAGCCAACCACTTCCATTTGGTCACCTTGGGTCATGATCACCTGATCGCCTTCATTCAAAAACCCACCCGCTTTCAGTGTCTGCAGGGCAAGCTCCGCTACTTGCGGACCGGCACCACTGTTGCTGTCGAAATACACGGGGGTGACGCCGCGATACAATGCTGCACGATTCAGCGTTTGTTCATGGCGAGACAAAGCGAAAATGGGCTTACCCGATGAAATACGTGACATCATCAACGCGGTGCGGCCTGACTCAGTCAGCGACACCATGGCTTTAATCCCTTTCATATGGTTTGCCGCATACATGGTTGCCATCGACACCGTCTCTTCTTGGCTATCAAACTGACGATCCAAGCGGTGGTTAGACACATTCACCGACGGCATTTTTTCCGCACCGACACACACTTCTGCCATGGCGCGTACCGTCTCAACCGGATACTGTCCTGCTGCGGTTTCTGCTGATAGCATTACCGCGTCGGTACCATCTAACACGGCGTTAGCGACATCCATCACTTCTGCACGGGTTGGCATCGGGGCTGTGATCATCGACTCCATCATTTGTGTGGCAGTGATCACTAAGCGGTTCATACTGCGTGCGCGTCGGATCAATTGTTTCTGTACCCCGACTAACTCAGGGTCACCAATTTCGACGCCAAGATCGCCTCGTGCCACCATCACCACATCAGACGCTTCGATAATGTCATCAATACTGGCATCGCTCACCACGGTTTCTGCGCGTTCAACCTTGGCGACCAAACGTGCATCCAGACCAGCCTCGCGCGCTAATGAGCGGGCATAATGCATGTCTTGACCGTTGCGAGGGAACGAGATAGCCAAAAAGTCGACCTTGATTTTAGCGGCGGTGAGAATGTCTTGTTTATCTTTTTCGGTCAACGCAGGCGCAGACAGGCCACCGCCTTTCTTGTTGATCCCTTTGTTGTTTGATAGCTTCCCGCCCACCGTGACTTCGGTGTGCACTTTGGTGCCGTCAACGGCCAATACTTTGAGCTGTACACGGCCATCGTCGAGCAGCAAAATGTCGCCATGGGTGACATCTTGCGGTAGCGCCTTGTAGTCCAGCCCCACAGCGTCTTGATCGCCCATTCCCGGAGACAGATCGCTGTCTAGGGTAAATTTATCACCCACCGCAAGCACAATAGCGCCGTCTTTAAACGTGGATACGCGAATCTTAGGGCCTTGTAAATCGCCTAAAATCCCCACATGACGACCCAGTCGTGCGGCGATAGCACGCACCTGTTCGGCACGCTTAATATGATCTTCTGCACTGCCGTGAGAGAAGTTGAGGCGAACGACATTGGCACCCGCCTGAATGACGGCCTCTAACACACTGTCTTTATCCGTTGCCGGGCCCAAGGTGGTGACAATTTTCGTTCTTCTCAATTTTGCAGACATGATTAACTCCTGTAGACAGGGTGATGCGCAAGAAGCGTGTTACAAGGCAAGCATCACCGCTTAGTAATAAACCAATAAAACGCTGACATCAGTGTAGCGCACGGAAAATATCAACGAGATGACACAAAAAAGGAGTGCCATGCACTCCTCGGGATTAGGTCAATGATTCTTTATGAAAACGTGAATCGCGAATGGCTTCTTTGACACGTTTCAAGTTATCTCTAAAGCCGGGGCCGCGGCGTAGGGTAAAACCGGTAGCCAAGACGTCGATGACGGTCATTTGCACCACGCGGCTTGCCATTGGCATGTATTCATCGGTATCTTCAGGGACATCGAGTTGAATGGTGTGCGAGCAAACCTTATCGAGCGGTGAATCGCGCTGGGTGATACCAATCACGGTGGCGCCATTTTCTCGGGCCAAGTTCGCCACGTCGACCAGGCTTTTGGTCCGGCCTGTGTGTGAGATCATCACCACCACGTCGCCGTCATTGCAGTTAATACAGCTCATGCGTTGCATCACAATATCGTTAAAGCAGACGACAGGGATGTTAAAACGGAAAAACTTGTTCTGCGCATCGTGGGCAACAGACGCTGACGCACCCAAACCAAAGAAAGAAATTTTCTTTGCTTGGGTCAACATATCAACAGCACGGTTAATTTGGTGTGTATCAATGCTGTTCTTCGCCACATCTAAACAGGCCATGGTTGACTCGAAAATCTTGGCTGTGTAAGCATCGGCACCGTCGTTCTCTTCAACGTTACGGTTCACATAAGGCGTACCGTTTGCCAAGCTCTGCGCTAAATGCAATTTAAAGTCGGGAAATCCTTTGGTGTCTAAACGACGACAAAAGCGATTCACCGTTGGCTCACTCACATCAGCCATTTTTGCTAACGTCGCAATGCTTGAGTGGATAGCGGTTTGAGGTGAGGCGACAATTATTTCAGCAACTTTTCTTTCAGATTTGCTGAAGTTTTCAATATTTTTTTGTATTTTTTCCAGAGTATTCATCTGAGTTACCGCTTACGTTCAAGACCAAATTAAGAACTATCGCTCCCTGAGAGCGAACAAAATGCAGTGTTTAAGTACGTCAATCATCACGGTTTTTGACCACCGTTTAATGATGAATAGTCTATCGTCTCACGCTTTGTAATGACATTATTATGACTATCTGAGAATGAAAACTTTGTCACCATTCACGCTTTTGGTTATTTCCTTACACAATGAAGGAATATATTTACAGCGTGAAATAAACAATCGGTCAAAAATGGGGCAAAAAGCGGTGTAAAGCCGATTACATTGAAAAATAATTACGTAACCCTAAGGAGTGCTTGTGTCAGGATTGAAAGTCGGAATTTGTGGTTGTGGTTGGTTGGGTACCCCTCTTGCGTCGCACTTGCTAGCGGCAGGGCATCAGGTGGTGGGGACCAAGCGCCAATCGGATGCAGCGCAAGCATGGAGCCAGTCACTAGGTGCGCCAATGGTGCCTTTTGATGTCATGGCGCCCGATTACCACCACGCGCAGCCATTGCTTGATTGCGACATTGTGGTGATCAATATCGCGGCAGGGCGACGTAATGCCGATTTTGATGCCTACCGCAACGCGATGACCGCCTTTATTGATCATCTGGCACAAGCGGGCGTTGAACATGTGCTCTTTATTAGCACGACGTCTGTGTATGGAGAGCTTAAAGGACAAGTCACAGAACAAACACCGACCGCCGCGACAACGGCATCCGGTCAAGCGCATGAAGCCATTGAAGCCCATGTTGATCGCGTGTATGGCGAGCGGGGCAGTGTGCTGCGCTTGGCAGGTTTAATTGGCGGTGAACGTCACCCATCAACCATGTTGTCAGGGCGTACAGGGCTGTCTGGCGGCAGCGAGCCGGTTAACCTTATCCATCGTAGCGATGTTATGGCTGCAATCAGTGCAATGATTCATCAGCGCCAATGGGGGCATGTTTTCCATTTGAGTGCGGATCTTCATCCATCCAAAAGCGTTTATTACAGCTGGGCTGCACGTGAAATGGGATTAACGCCACCTGAGTATCACCCAAGTGCTGGCGATGGAAAATGGATTGATGCCTCGCATACGCTGGCGCAGCTGGGACTCACCTTACGGTATGCGTCGCCCTATCAAATGATTGCCAATGGCCAGGTAACGTCTGATGACCCTGCACCAAAATAAAAAAAGCCCACACAAGGTGGGCAAAATAAAGGTAGAGACAAATAAACTCTAAAGTAAGTAGAAAAAGCAGCAGCAGTTCGGAAAGAAAGGTGAATCATGCACCTCAATCGCTGAGGGGGACAAGGCATTTCTTACCGATGCACCCATTAGGACTGGGCGATGACCAAGAAGTTCCTGATGATTTAAAAAAGTCGCCAAATCTTGTCAATGGGCGACGTTTTCGTGATTTTTATCACAAACTTGGCGGCAATAAACGCCGCCATCTCGTTAAATTGAAACAGATATAAATTATTTATCCTGCGTGTTATTGGTGTAGCACTACACGGCCCATTGGCGTTGTTTGAGCCACTGGAATAAGCCACCTAGACCCACTAAGCATAGCCCGAGGCCAATGAAGGACAAAGCTCGCATTAGCCCCTCCAAACTTGCCATATCAACCAAGAAAACTTTCAATATCACTAACGCCAAAGTCGCCATAGCACCTTGCTGCACACGTACCGATTGTTGCCAGTATCCACCGAGCAGAGTCAGGCTGCCAATTACTAACCAAACCAATGAATAAGTGTAAAGCTCTGCGTTTGATGTTGGCAGTGAAAGCACAATGGTGTCACCTTGCCAAGCTTGGCGGATTAATCCGTTGACGAGCAAGAACCCAAAAAATGCCGCAGCGGTACCCGTAAGCAGTTGTACTCGCGCGTTAAACGCCAGGCTCGATGAGGATCCCTCTCGGCCCAGCCAAAGACAAACCAGCAAGGGGACGCCCCACCAAGGCCAGAGCAAACTGGAAAGTGGCGAATAACCAATAGATACCTCTTCAAAGTAGGGATTGTGGTCGACAAAGAGGATCAGTTGAATGAGTATGCTCAATGCCAGCAGTGCTATCCCGCTAAAACGGTATAAAAAAGCGCACGTCTGCGCGAGGCGATAGCGATAAAGATAAACACAAGCTAACAATGACCAGTTCATACTCATTACCACAGCGCCTGAGACGGAATAGATAACACCGCTAAGGCCTTGAAGATCACACAGCCAAATTGTCGTGCTGGTCAGCCACAGTGCGATGAGCTGTAACTGGGCACCCGTGAGCCAAGCGGGCAGTGTTTGGCTTTGTACCCAACGCTGACTGCCATAAATCAACAGACTAAGCGACGGATAAAGCCACAGTGTATCGGGCACCGATGTCATGTGATTGGTTGTGAGCAATAATAAGGTCGCGCGAGCGAGCACAATACT
This sequence comes from Salinivibrio sp. MA607, assembly GCF_001996245.1. Lineage (NCBI taxonomy): Bacteria > Pseudomonadati > Pseudomonadota > Gammaproteobacteria > Vibrionales > Vibrionaceae > Salinivibrio > Salinivibrio sp. MA607. Next base: position 74,527 of record NZ_MUFJ01000029.1, read on the forward strand.
GACCAGGGCTTGAATAATCCAATCAGCGAGTGTAATCCTGTATTTATGGGTAAGCCAAAGCATCACCACGGCTTGAAGGGCGATCGCCAAGGTTAGCGCGTAATTGCTCAATAGTAAGGTCAGCGCAAGCGCAAGGTGTGCATTCACCCCACACCATAGGCTTAACCGGACTAAATGTTGTGTCTGGTCTGTTCCTTTAAAATAACGAGTAAATGCCGCTAATATCGCCGCGCCACCGGCTAAACATGCTGACCATAATAGGGTGCTATATGCGTGAGGAGGTTGCCCACCCCAAAACGGATCCGTCACTACCGAGTTTAGGCTCACCATTAATGGTGTCGCTAGGCACGCCAACCAGATAAAGTGAATGCTTTTTGGCGAACGCTTACCCAAGGCCAAACTATATAACAGGGTAAACACACCGATACTTAAACCCATATGTTGGGCAAGTGCAGAGCTATCAAGATCACTTGTCAGTAGCCAAAGCGCGGCCCAAATTAAGCCCAGAGCAGGCCAAGCCCCCCAACGCACAGAGAATAGGGGAGCGAGGTAAAGCCACCCCACTAGTGCTGCGATCAATGGAATACCAGCGGTGATAGATAATGGAAATGCCGCCATTGATGCAATCAGCATAATGGCAAGCATCAGCCAGGTGTCGAGTGCGTGATGGTGCCATGATCGAATATCAACAAGAATACGCCAAGATAGTGGCCCGTCAGATGTTGGTTTAAGCAACCAACCCAATCTTGGTACTGCAATCAGCACGTAGACTGAGCCGACAGCAAATCCAGTGACGATAAGCAGGGGCGCCGAAAAATGGGCAAAAGCAAATAGCCAAGCAAGATGCATCCCCCACAAGCTACGCCACAGCCATCGGCGCTCGACACGTTGAGCCACATAGGTGATGGCGGCGGCGACGAGTAAAAAATAGCTGGCGAGCAACCCGTAGCTGGGGGTGGCACTGGTAGAGAACAATGGCGCGCCATACGCACCGATGAGCCCGACTACGGTCAGCAGTGGGCCAAACCTAAGCCCGTAGAAGGTCGCAGCGAGCGAGATCAGCGCCAGCATCACAACAGCGATAGGATCAGAAATAAACTGATAGGGCGTCGCCGCCATCAAGGTCAGGCCAAACAAGCTGATAAAGCCCGCACTCGCAATGGCAGCGGGCACATAGCTCGGCCAATCAATTTGCGTATAACAGCGTAACTTATCGTGCAACCACTCACTGCTTACAATCAAACCGACGCCAAACAGCGCTCCCAAGCCAAGACGGGCAAGAGGGGGAAAATAGCCTTCGCTGATCAGGTAGGAAATTAAGAAAAGTCCACCGAGGGTAAAAATACCGGCGCCACTCCAAACCAGCCATTGCTGTTTCGCGCGCTCAAGCCATGCCATCGCATGTCCTTTGGTGGCACGCATGGCGTTATCGTCGTGAAGAGGGGGGGCATCTGTGGGCTGGAGAGTATGATGCTCGCGGTTTTCCTCTAAAGCGTCCGATTCCGTTGATGACTTTACTGAAGGTTCATTGCTCGAACGGATACTTGATGACGTATGGTTCTCGCTGGAACTTGTCGTGGTCTCTTGCCTGTGACGCAACTGCCTCAGTGCATGTTGGGTCGCCTCAAGATCATGACGCAAGGAACTCACTTTAATGATCGCAACAACGCCGCAAATACTGCCGACCATAATGATCAACGCCATAGCGACAAGAAAAGTGAAATACATAATAGGGTGACCACATCTGTTAGCGAACGCAGACACACTTTACTGTGGATAGACATTAAATCATCGAAATCGGGCGAAAAGAGCCCAGATTTGGGAGTAAGCGCATAAAAAAGCCCACAAGCAACGAGCAAGTGGGCATAGAAGAAAAGTCTTCTAGAAAAAGCAGTGGCACAAGGTGTGACTAGCAAAAATGCGAATGGGTTCCCACATTGGTATAAAAAAAGCGCCGCCTATTTTTGCGGCCGTACGGGCTTACTGGCTTAGTCTCTGATATTCAATACGTTACATATCGTCTTGCCCCTCCTGTTTCAGACGGATCATTTACCAAACATTATACGGTGACAACAAACGGGCGCTGAACGCCAGTAATGGCCTGATCACCTTGTCATCACTCAATAATGTGATGTTGCTCATGCGATACATAGGTGTTTCTTACTTGTTAAATAAGGCTTGTCGGTATAAAGTTAAACAAGCGTTTAAATCAGGTGAATGAATAATGGCAGGACGAGGCGACACCAAAGCGAAAATACTGGATGCCGCGGAGCAGCTCTTCGCCGAGCATGGCTTTAAAGAAACATCGTTGCGCACCATCACCAGCAAAGCAGGGGTTAATCTTGCCTCGGTGAATTACCATTTTGGTGATAAAAAATCATTGGTGCGCGCGGTGCTTGGACGTTATCTCGAGGCATTTATGCCCGCACTTGGCGAACAACTGCAAACGTTGTTAAGCCAGCGTGAATGTACGATGGCCCAAGTGTTTTCTTGTGCCAAACAGCCGGTACTCGCACTTGACCAATACCGGCCTCATGGCGCGGCCACCTTTATGCAATTAATTGGTCGAGGCTACACCGATGTGCAAGGGCACTTGCGTTGGTTTATTACCACGCGCTATGAGCACGTTTTATCCTTGTTTAACCAAGCGGTGCACAAAGCCAACCCGGCACTCACCCCCGAAGCCGTCTTCTGGCACATCCATTTTACGCTCGGCGCTGCCATTTTCACCATGGCATCGAGCGAGGCACTCCGTGATATTGCCGAAAATGATTTTGATCGCACGTTAGACACTGAAGCGATCGTTGACCGCCTCATCCCGTATTTAGCAGCAGGGATGAACGCCGAGCCAGCAGTGATGCAGCAAGGCCAAGTGCTTCCGTTTGCGGCGGAATCGCAGGCCGACTAGCGCAACAACGTATGGGCGTGGTAGGCGTGGAGCCAGCCCTCATTTATTCGCCCACGTTATTGTCGATGTCTGACAATGCGTGGAATGCAATGTAAAACCCGTTCTGGTCGCACAATAACAGCAACAAGAGTGCAACCATGATCAACAAAAGGACCTGAATCATGAGCTCTCAAACTTCATTACGTCGTTCACTGATTAGTGACAAAGCGTTTACTTTCTTCAAAAAGGTGCTGCCACCCTTATCAGCGACAGAGCGTGAAGCGATGGAAGCGGGCAGCGTTTGGTGGGATGGCGAACTCTTTTCCGGATCGCCAGATTGGAAAACCTTGCACAGCTATGGCAAGCCAACGCTCACCGCTGAAGAACAAGCTTTTATTGATAACCAACTCGATACCTTACTGGCCATGCTGGACGATTTTAAAATCGTGCAAGAGCAAAAAGATTTGCCGGAAGAGGTGTGGGATTACTTGAAGAAAGAACGCTTTTTCTCGCTGATCATCCCCAAAGAATACGGCGGCCTCGCGTTCTCAGCACTGGCCAACTCCACCATCGTATCGCGCATTGCGACGCGCAGTTTAAGCGCGGCGGTCACTGTGATGGTGCCGAACTCACTGGGCCCAGGTGAACTACTGACGCACTACGGCACCCAAGAACAACGCGATTACTGGCTGCCACGTCTGGCCGATGGCCGTGAAGTACCTTGCTTTGGCCTCACAGGCCCGGAAGCAGGCTCGGATGCAGGGAGCATTCCCGACCATGGCGTTATTTGCATGGGTGAGCATAATGGCGAAGAGGTTCTCGGGATCCGCTTAAGCTGGAACAAGCGCTATATCACCTTAGCCCCCGTGGCCAGTGTCGTTGGGCTCGCCTTCAAACTCGGCGATCCTGAAGGGTTGTTGGGTGACAAAAAAGATCTCGGCATCACCTGTGCCTTGGTCCCGGCAGACCATCCAGGCGTAGAAATAGGCGATCGCCACAACCCACTCAATATGGCCTTCATGAATGGCACCACCCGTGGTGAAGACGTCTTTATTCCGATTGATTGGGTCATCGGCGGGAAAGACTACGTAGGTCGAGGCTGGCGTATGCTGGTGGAATGCCTGTCTGCCGGACGTGGGATCTCGCTGCCTGCGCTCGGCACGGCGGTCGGCCACTTAGCCACACGCACCACAGGCGCTTACAGCTATGTACGTAAGCAGTTTGGTATGCATATTGGACGCTTTGAAGGGGTCGCCGAAGCACTGGGTCGCATGGGCGGGTTGAACTACTTGATTGAATCGACCCGTACCCTGACCACCACCGCGCTTGACCAAGGTGAGAAACCGGCGATCATCACCGCCATTTCTAAATACCACATGACCGAGATCGCGCGTACCATCTTAAACGACTCGATGGATGTTCACGCGGGTCGTGCCATTCAATTGGGGCCACTCAACTACATTGGCCACCATTACTTTGGTATTCCTGTCGCGATCACCGTGGAAGGGGCGAACATTCTTACCCGCAACCTGATGATCTTTGGTCAAGGGGCGACCCGTTGCCACCCTTATGTACTTAAAGAGATGGAAGCGGCGGCTAACCCAGACCAAGAGCAAGGCGCACAAGCATTTGATAACCTGCTGTTTAAACACATTGGTCATGCCACTAAAAACAGCATCATGGGGTTAGTGAATGCGTTAACCGGCTCGCTGACTAACCGTGCACCGGTTAGTGGTGAAACGGCCAAATACTATCGCCATCTTACTCGCATGAGTCGTGCATTGGCGGTAACCACCGATGTGGCGATGTTGTCACTGGGCGGTGAGCTAAAACGCCGCGAAATGCTTTCAGCGCGCCTTGGTGATGTATTGAGTCACCTTTATATGGCATCGGCAACCCTGAAGCGCTATGAAGATGAAGGGCGTCCAAGCCAAGATCTGCCAATGGTGCACTATGCGCTGCAATACTGCTTAGCCCAGTGTGCCAAAGCCTTTGATGGCGCCTTTAACAACTTCCCGGCCAAAGGCGTGGGTCGTAGTTTACGGGTGCTACTGTTCCCATTAGGCATGCGTTATACGATGCCGTCCGATAAACTGCTCAACCAGATCGCCGAGCAGTTAATGACCCCAAGTGCAGAGCGCGACCGTTGGACGCATCTTTGCTATGTCGGGGAAAAAGCCGACGATCCGGTGGCGGTAATGGAACGTGCCTTCACAGCCATGTGGGCGTGTCGTGATACCGAAAAAGCCCTGATCAAGGCAGTAAAAGCCAAGAAAATCAATGGTAAAGCCAGCCTGGCCGACCGTTCACAACAAGCGGTAGAGCAAAATATTATTACCGCCGATGCGCGTGAAAAATTGCTTGAGGCCGATGCGTTGCGTGCTTACGCCGTACAAGTGGATGACTTTGAGGCCGATTGGTTTACCTCAAACCAGTTACAAGGGGGCGCTATCGACAAAGCCAACCCAAATAAAGCCGCTTAAATGCTGTGATTACGCTAATGAAAAGCGTCTGTGATGAGCAGACGCTTTTTTGTTGGCTCGCTCATGGAACCGATTTACACTGCGATCTTGCCCACTATTTTTGCCTGCAACACCTCCAACCACTGGGTATTTTTGCCCTTTTTCCATAAAAGGGGATGCATAGGCAGGCGTTAGTATTTATCCTAGCCTCAATTTTGTGAGGGACGTTGAATATGATCATCAAACCTAAAATTCGCGGATTTATCTGTACAACCACCCATCCAGTGGGGTGTGAAGCGAACGTAAAAGAACAAATTGACTACACCAAAGCGCAAGGCCCGATTGCCAATGCGCCAAAACGTGTGTTGGTCGTGGGTGCATCCAGCGGCTATGGCTTGTCCTCACGCATTGCAGCCGCCTTTGGTGGCGGCGCAGCAACCATAGGCGTGTTCTTCGAAAAGCCAGGCACCGAGAAAAAACCAGGCACCGCAGGCTGGTATAACTCAGCCGCGTTCGACAAGTTTGCCAAGCAAGAAGGCCTGTATTCAAAAAGCCTGAACGGCGATGCTTTCTCGCACGAGGCCAAGCAAAAAACCATCGATTTGATCAAACAAGACTTGGGTCAAATCGACATGGTGGTTTACTCACTGGCCTCGCCAGTCCGTAAGCTACCTGACAGCGGCGAGCTGGTACGTTCATCACTCAAACCTATCGGTGAGACGTACACCTCAACCGCCGTCGATACCAACAAAGATCAACTTATCGAAGCGAGCGTCGAGCCTGCTACTGAGCAAGAGATCCAAGACACCGTCACTGTCATGGGCGGTGAAGACTGGGAACTTTGGATTAACGCACTCAATGACGCCGGCGTATTGGCCGAAGGCTGCAAGACGGTCGCCTACAGCTACATTGGCACAGAGCTCACTTGGCCAATTTACTGGGAAGGAGCACTAGGCAAAGCCAAAATGGACTTAGACCGTGCCGCCAACGAGCTAAACCAGACGCTTGCCGCCAAAGGTGGTAGCGCCAACGTCGCCGTATTGAAAAGCGTCGTGACCCAAGCAAGCTCGGCTATTCCCGTTATGCCGCTTTATATCGCCATGGTGTTCAAAAAAATGCGCGAAGAAGGGGTCCATGAAGGCTGCATGGAGCAAATCCATCGCATGTTTACTCAACGCCTCTATCAAGCCGATGGCAGTGAGCCTGCCGTTGATAGCGAGCGTCGCTTGCGTTTAGACGACCTAGAGCTACGCGAAGACATTCAGCAGCACTGTCGCGACTTGTGGCCGCAAATCACCACTGACAATCTCACCGAGCTAACCGACTACAACGAATACAAAGCCGAGTTCTTGAAGCTATTTGGCTTTGGCGTAGACGGCGTAGACTACGACGCAGACGTGAGCCCATTGGTAGAATTTGATGTCGAAAACATCTAAAACTGTTTAGAAAACAGACGAAAGAGGTCAGCCAAACGCTGGCCTCTTTTTTATTGCACGAAAGCTAACCAAACAAACCAAAATCGTCGCTTTTTACTTTACAAGCGAAGCCTAAGCCAATAATATACGCCGCGTTCCGGAGAGATGGCTGAGTGGTTGAAAGCACCGGTCTTGAAAACCGGCAAGGGTTAATAGCCCTTCTAGGGTTCAAATCCCTATCTCTCCGCCACATATAGAAAAGCCGCTGCTCAGTCAGCGGCTTTTTTGCGTTTATACCCCCCCAAAATTTCTAAATTCTGACCCCGCCAACATTTTAGACCCCTTTGCCTAAACACACTGCCCAGCGTCTGATAACCTAGCCCGCAAAAAATTGCCCTGTAAGGCCTTTTGGATGCCGCTAACCAAAGGGCGGTAGCGTGGGTGTTAAAGCAAATCCTTAATGCGTAACCTCAAGCACTCATTGATGCGTAGGCCACTGCCGTACATAAGCCCACAAATCAGCTTATCTCTTGCGCTAAGGTAGGTGAAAATTTTGGCAACTTCTTCTTTACTGAGCACAATTGGAATTCGCGGCGATTTTTTGGACGGACTAAACGCAATCTTACCTAGCGGTTGGTTTAAAAACTGGTTGTAAAGAAAGGCTAATGCATTGAGGGCAACCTTTTGTGTGTTTGGTGAAACTTGCTGCGCATTCGCCAAATAAGACAGAAACGTTTTTACATCCTCGTCACTGAGCTCTGTAGGGTGTTGCTTGTGATGGAAAAGGATAAATCGACGAACCCAGTACAAGTAACTTTTCTCGGTTCTAATCGCATAGCCTCGTCGCCTAATCTCGTGCTGAAGGCTTGCCATAAACGGACTTTTGGTCATGATCTTTTCCCTCCCTCTAAGACTGTTTATTCATACAGCTTATTGGTAAGGAAAGCCAAATGGTGTGCACGCTTTTTCGAGGCACATTCACATTATCGCCGAAAGAGAAAATATTAATACAATATAATCATAGGGTTACAATTTATCCTTTGGGGATAATGTGAACGCCTTGGCCGGGATAGGCGGCATGCACACTTTCGCAGGCAAAGTGATTGCTTCAATCGTTAAAAATGTGTTTAATTATAAGTAGTTAGTTAAAAAATGACGCGTGTAACGGTTTTGACAAATCGAGCACGCGCACTAATACAATGTTATAAATCCGAGTGAATTAATGGAAAAATCAAAGAAGAACTTGCTCCAACTAGAAGAGGCACTAAACCATATTGAATTACCGCGTACTGAAAAAGTCATGGTTGCGAGTTCGTATTACTCAATATGCATGGAACACTACCGCTCAATTTTAACCTTACTTGAACTTCAGCTTTATAGTTCAGCAAGTGCTCTCTTAAGGTGTCTTTTTGAAAGCTATGTTAAAGGTATGTGGTTTTATTACTGTTCGGATGCTAAAGACATTGATCGACTTAGAAAAGACAGTTTTAAAAAACCATTTAGGGCATTGGTTAGTGAAATTGAAAAGGAAAAAGGTAACGATTTATCAACGGCTAAGAAGATCTTATGGGAAACTCTAAATGGATTAACACACTCCGGAGCAGAGCAAGTTTCACGCAGAATATCTGACGAAATGATTGGATCAAACTTTGACAAACTGTTTATCGAAGATGTGAAAAATTTTACAAATAGCTATGGTTTGTTAGTTGCTGGCGAGCTAGCGTTAATTAGCGAAGATAGAAAAGCTCAAACTGCTGTGCTTGAAGTTCAGAGGGCTTTGGGTTTCTCGACATTGGATTTATAACAAGAAAATCAACGCGGACTAATAAAGCTTGGCTTGGTGCGCTGCGCTCAAAGTTATATCCAAGCTTTATTAGCCTGTTATTTGGGCGTTAGGTAGATCGGAAGTTATGAGTCAAAGAATTATTGAAGTCATTGATTATCAGCCTCAGTGGCTAGTCGATTTCGCCAGAGAAAAAGAGCTAATCAGTTCTGTTTTAACAGCAGCTAATATTCATGCGATACATCATATAGGCAGCACGTCGGTTAAAGGATTATGTGCCAAACCAATTATCGATATTCTTTTAGAAGTGAAAAGTCTTGATGCTTTAGATTCTGAATCAGAAAAGATGGCTTCATTGGGGTATTTGGTGAAGGGTGAATTTGGTATTAAAGGGCGCCGTTATTTCCAAAAAGGTGGAATACAACGAACCCATCAAGTTCACGCATTCGTAGCAGGCTCGCCGGAAGTTAAAAGACATATCGCGTTTCGTGATTATCTAAGAGCATTTCGAGATGTAGCATGTCAATACGGAGAAATAAAAAGGAGTGGTGCAGCAATTTGTAACAATGACATAGATGTTTATATTGATTACAAAAATAGCTTTATAAAAG